>NZ_JBIVHR010000007.1:0-104321 GCF_044749305.1 Pseudomonas sp. NPDC089534
CTTGCAGGCAAGCTCCCACAGGTTTTGTGGTGTGCCTGGATCTTGCGGACACCGGTGATACCTGTGGGAGCCAGCCTGCTGGCGATGGGGCCCGGGGGGTCAGCCGGCCAGTTCGGCCTCGCGCACCCGTGCCCAGTCCTCCACCAGCCGGGCCGGGGTGCAGCAGGTCTTGCGCTTGAGCACGAAGTTGCGGCACTTCTCGGCGAACTGGTTGCGGTTGTACAGCATGTCTTCCTGCATCTCTTGCAGCTCGGTCTCGCGGCAGCGGCGGATCAGTTCATGGTCGGTGCGCAGTTTGCGCTCGCGCACGGCCGCATAGGTCGGGTCGGTCAACGCGCCGTGGGCCCGTTGCAGCAGCCACAGGCCGAACTCGTCCGGGCAGCGCGGGCCGATCTCCTGCACCATGCCCAGTTGCTGGGCCTGGACGGCGCTGACCGGCAGGCAGGCCTGGGTCAGTTGCTCGGCCATGGCCGGGCCGACGGCGCGGGGCAGGCTGTAGGTCCAGTATTCCGAGCCGTACAGGCCCATGCTCTTGTAGTGCGGGTTGAGCACGATGTCGGCGCGGGCGAACACGATGTCGGCGGCCAGCGCCAGCATCACGCCGCCGGCGCCGGCATTGCCGGTCACGCCGCTGACCACCAGTTGCCGCGCATCGAGCAGTTCGGCGCAGACATCGTCGATGGCCTGGATGTTCGCCCAGGCTTCGGCACCCGGATCCTGCGCGGCCTGAATCACGTTCAGGTGCACGCCGTTGGAGAAACTGCCGCGCCCGCCCTTGATCAGCAGCACCTGGGTGTCGCGGGACTTGGCCCAGCGCAGCGCCTGAACCATGCGCCCGCACTGTTCGGTGCTCATGGCGCCGTTGTAGAACTCGAACGTCAGCTCGCCGACCTTGCCGGACTCGCGGTAGCGGATCGGCTGGTAGGCCTCGTCGGTGAACGGCGCATCGGCGATCGACCAGTCGAGCACCGGCACCTTCGACAGTTGCCCGGCCAGCACATGCCGGGCCGGCCGCTTGAAGGTTTCCTCGCCCGGCTGCGGCTTGAGCCGCAGCGAGCCGATCCACAGGCTCTGGTCGCCGGTGGCCACCAGCACGGCGTCGTCATGCACCGCGAGGATTTCGCCGGGCCGGCCGGTGCGGCTGTCCAGGTGGGCGTCGTACACGTAGTACTGCCCGCCGGCCAGGCTGGCCAACACGCCGGGCTGGCCGTCCGCGGCATCGATGCAGCGCTTGATGAACCGCGCGCAGTCGTGCCAGCTGAACGTGCGGTCGGCCTGCTTCATGTTCGGTTGCAGGCTGCCGCGCACCTTGGGGTCGTGGTAGTCCAGCGGCACCGGCTCGAACCCGGCGATGAACTTCTCCACGACCTCGCGGATGCAGCGGATCGCCGCATCGCTGACCCGGCCGTTGTACAGCTCGGACTTGCGCAGGCCCGCCGGCAGGTTGAATTCGCAGGTGGCCCAGACGGGACCGGCGTCCATTTCCTCCACCGCTTGCAGGGCGGTGACGCCCCAGGTCGGCAGTTCGTTGGTGATGGCCCAGTCCAGGGCACTGGCGCCGCGGTCGCCGACGATGCCGGGGTGGATGATCACCACGGGGCGTTGCGCATCGCTCCACAGCGACTGCGGCACGCGGTCTTTCAGGAACGGGCAGATCACCAGGTCCGCGCCGCTGTTTTCGATCTGTTCGCACACGGAGGCTTCGTCGGTGAACAGCACCACGCTTGGCGAATGGCCGGCCTGGCGCAGTTCCAGCCAGGCGCGTTGGGTCAGGCCGTTGAACGCCGACGACAGCAGAATGATGTTGAGTGATCGCATGGTTGTTCTTCCTTGAATGGGTCGGCCGCGGGCTCCCGATGAGCCGTCCGTGGCTGTCGATGGAGGCGCAAGGTTAGAGATTGGCGCGGCGGGCGCCAGTGACCGAAGTCAACGTTCTGTGAGGGGAGGTTTCCGTGGCGACGAACTGCCTTATTCTCAAAGGTTTTAGGATGCTGATTTTTTATTACTTCAAATGTCTCCAGCGCTATTGCACAGTCGCTCCCCTGATCACCGCCGGACGATGCCGGCAGAACCAAGGATTTTCGCAGCGGGTGGAGCCCGTTTCAGGGAGCAAGGCATGGGTGGCAGTCTCAACCCGCATCACCAGGCCGTGGGCCGGATGTTCCAACAGGATTACCGCTGGCTGTGCACGGCGGTGGGCCGCACCCTCGGGTGCCCGCACAGTGCGCAGGACATCGCGTCGGAAACCTTCCTGCGGATACTGGCGCTGCCCGACCCGCTGGCCATCCGCGAGCCCCGCGCACTGCTGACCACCATCGCCAGGCGGCTGGTGTACGAAGGCTGGCGCCGGCAGGATCTGGAGCGTGCCTACCTGCAAAGCCTGGCGCTGGCGCCGGAGCCGGTGCACCCGTCGCCGGAGGAGCGGGCACTGGTGATCGAGGCGCTGCTGGCGGTGGACCGCCTGCTCAACGGCCTGTCCGCCAAGGCCAAGGCGGCGTTTCTCTACCATCAGCTCGACGGCCTGACGTACAGCCAGATCGGCGAACGGCTGGGCGTGTCCACCAGCCGCGTGCAGCAGTACATGGTCGAGGCGTTCAAGCGCTGCTATCAGGCGATGCAGGCATGAGGCCCGACGAGACCCTGATCGACGAGGCGGCGCAGTGGATGGCGCTGCTGCAATCTGGCGACGTGAGCCTCAAGGAGCGTGCCGCCTTCGACGCCTGGCGTGCGGCCGACCCGCGGCACGGGCAGATCATCGAACAGATGGGCGGCGGCCTGAACCTGCTGCGCAACCCCAACCTGCGCGGCATGCCCCGCGACAGTCTGCTGCACAGCCTCAATGCGCCGTCCAGCCGCCGACGGTTCGTCAGCGGCAGCCTGAGCGTGCTGGGCGTTGCGCTGCTGGCCGGGCTGCTCGGCCGGCGCTACGGTTGGCTGCCCGAGGCCGGGGAACTGGCGACCGGCACCGGCGAGCGGCGCGGGTTCACCCTCGCCGACGGCAGCGCACTGACCCTCAATGCCCGCAGCCGCGCGGTGCCGCGGTTCGATGCGGCCGAGCGCCTGCTGGCCCTGCGCAGCGGTGAGCTGCTGGTGGATGTGGCCGCCCGCCAGCCCCGGCCCTTTGTGGTCGAGACCGAGCATGGCCGCCTGCGCGCCTTGGGCACGACGTTCATGGTGCAGCGCACCGATGATTCGACGCGGCTGGTGATGCTGCATTCCCAGGTCGAGGTGGTCACCGCCGGCGGCGTCCGGCAAGTGGTGGAGGCGGGCGAGAGCCTGCTGTTCAACGACCGGGAGATCCTCGCCCTAGAACGCAGCAAGGGCTACGAAACCGCCTGGGTGCAAGGCCGGCTGGAGGTGCGCGACCGGCCCTTGGGCGAAGTCATCGACAGCCTGCGCAGCTACCGGCGCGGCGTCCTGAGCCTGAGCCCGGACGTGGCCGGGTTGCGCCTCAGCGGCCTGTATCCGCTGGACGACAGCGACCGCACCCTGCAATTGCTCGAACGGTCCCTGCCGATCCGCGTCACTTGGCACAACCCGTACTGGGTCAGCATCGGCGCGCGGTTATAGCGCCATAACTTCCCGGTCTACCCAGCCCCTATAAAAACCGCCGGCCCGCTGCTCATTCCCTGCAGATGCCTTCAACAGGGAAGCCCTTCGATGTACTCATTCAAACGACAACTGCCTCGACTGACGCTGGCCGCCGCCTTGGCGATGGGGATCGTGCCGTTGCCGGCCGTGTCCGCGGAAGCGGCCGCCCAAGTGTTCACCTTCGACATCGCCGCCGGCCCGCTCGATGAAGTGCTGCTGGACATCTCGCGCCAGTCCGGCGTGCCGATTTCCTTCAGCCAGAACCTGGTGCAGGGCAAGCGCAGCGGCGTCGTGCGCGGTGCGTTCGGCGGCCGTCAGGCGGTGGAGAGGGCGCTGCTGGGCAGCGGACTGCAAGTGGAGCAGAGCGCGCAGGGGCTGACGGTGCGGGAAGCCGACGCGCCGGTCGCCGCACCGGTCAAGGCGGTCTCTGCGGCGCCTGCCGCCAGCGCCGACTACCGCCTGGAGAAGGTCACGGTCACCGGCTCGCGGATCGCCCGGGCGCAGTCCGACGGCGCCACGCCGGTCAACGTCATCACCCACGAAGAGATGGAAGCGCGGGGCTACAAGAACGTCTACGACGCCCTGGCCACCCAGACGCAGAACACCGGCATGACCCAGGGCGAGGACTACGGCAACACCTGGCAACCGGCGGCCAGCGCCCTCAACCTGCGGGGCCTTGGGCCCAACCACACGCTGGTGCTGATCAACGGCCGGCGGGTGGCCGACTACCCGACGCCGTACGACGGCAAGGTCAACTTCACCAACCTTGCGAACATTCCGTCGGCGGTGATCGAACGCATCGAGATCCTCAGCAGCGGCGCTTCGGCGATCTACGGTTCCGATGCGATCGCCGGGGTGGTGAACATCATCCTCAAGGACAAGATCGACGGCGTCGACGTCAACCTCAAGGGCGGCACCAGCGAGCGCGGCGGCGGCGACAACCAGCGCCTGCAGATCAGCGGCGGCGGCAGCTGGGGCGACTACGACGGGCTGTTCGGCCTCGAACTGACGAACCGCGACCCGATCTGGGCCGACGACCGCGGCTTCATGCAGAGCGGCCCGCTGGCGGATGTCGGCTATCGGCGCGACCTGGGCAGCGGCCGTTACCTGGGGCCGGGTTGCGGCGCCTATCAGGGCGTGTTCGACAACAAGCTGCTCAACAACGCCGGCCGCTGCCGCACCGACCAGATGTACAACGATTACTGGACGATCCAGACCCAAAAGGAAAACTACGACGGCTACACCCGCGGCACCTGGCATTTCAGCGACAGCGGTCAGGTGTTCGCCGACCTGATGTACGGCCTCGACCACATCCAGAACAACACCCGGGGCCCGACCTTCACCTCGCCGGACTTCATCAACCAAAACACCGGCAACCTAGAGCGTTGGTATCGGCGTTTCGGCGAAGAGGAAATCGGCGGGCGCACCAGCAACAACAGCAAGTGGCGCGACACGTCCTGGACCGGCACCCTGGGCCTGTCCGACAAGATCGCCGACACCGGCTGGCGCTACGACCTGGCGGCCAACCGTTCCGAATACAAGAGCGTGCGCACCACCCGCTACACGCCACGCGCGTCGATCCAGGACTTCTACCTGGGCCCGCAGTTGGGCACCCAGGGCGGCTACCCGGTGTTCGCGCCGGACGCCTCGCGGCTCGACCGGCCGCTGACGCCCCAGGAATGGGAGCAGTTTCGCGGCAACCTGACCCAGAGCAGCAAGTCGGTGTCGACCAGCTACAACGCTTCGGTCAACGGCGAGCTGTTCGACCTGCCCGCCGGCCCCGTCGGGTTCGCCGGCGTGCTGGAGGCGGGCAAGCAGGAATACCGCATCGACCCGGACGACAGCCTCAACGACGGCAGCTTCTACAACACCACCCCGAGCCAGAGTTCCGGCGGCTCGCGCAAGCGCTATGCGGCGGGCGGCGAGTTCAGCATCCCGGTCACCGACACCGTGCTGGCGACGGCGGCAGGGCGTTGGGACCAATACAAGTTCAGCGGCCGCACCGAGCAGCAGAAGACCTACAACCTGGGCCTGGAATGGCGCCCGGTCACCAGCCTGCTGCTGCGCGGCAGCTACGGCACCAGTTTCCGCGCGCCGGACCTGAACTACATCTACCAGTCCGACAGCAACGGTTACTACCCGGCGCAGATCGACTACTACGGGTGCAGCCAGGGCGTGGAGGGCGCCTGCGACCGCGGGCGGGTCGACTACACCCAGAGCGGCACGGCGGACCTGGCGTCCGAGCGCGGCAAGTCGTGGACCTACGGGTTCGTCTGGTCGCCGTCGCGCAACTTCGATTTCTCCACGGATTTCTGGCGGGTGGAGATCGACGACCTGCTGACCACGGTGGACGAGAACCGCCTGCTGCAGGAAGAGAACGAATGCCGCAACGGCACCCAGGACATCAACTCGGCCAACTGCCAATCGACGCTGGCACGCATCGACCGCAATCCGGGCAATGCGGCCATCGACCCCAACCAGTTGCAGCGGGTGAGGGTGAACGCGATCAACGCCGCCAGCGAGCGGGTCAGCGGCCTGGACTTCAAGAGCAACATCCGCTGGGGCGCGGGGCAGTACGGCGCGTTCAGCTCGGCGCTGGGCTACACCCTGGTGCTGTCGCACTACTACAAGGAATCGGACGAAGCCCCGACCCAGGACTGGCGCACCTCGCGCACCAACTACGACTGGCGCAGCAAGGTCAACGCCAGCCTGACCTGGGACTACCAAAAGGCCACGGCGACGCTGATGGGCATCCGTTACGGCTCGGTCACCAACGGCGCAGGCGACGGCCGTCTCTCACCCTGGACCGTGTTCAACGCCAGCGCCCGCTACCGGCTCAACGACCGGGCGAGCGTGGGGCTGACCGTGAACAACCTGCTCAACCAGGTCAAGCACGACGACTCGGCGGGCTGGCCGTACTACCCCACCGGCAACTATGACCCGTATGGGCGGCAGTGGTGGCTGGATGTGAGTTATCACTTCGGTAGTTGATGGTGATGTCGGCAGTGCCGGCCTCACCGCTCGCAAGCCAGCTCCCACAGGGTTTTGTGGTGTACCTGGATCCTGCAAACACCCGGGATACCTGTGGGAGCCAGCCTGCTGGCGATGGCGGTGGATCAGGCAACAAAGATGTCGGCAGTGCCGGCCTCATCGCTTGCAGGCAAGCTCCTACAGGTTTTGTGGTCGGGCACTGTCCCTGTGGGAGCTGGCTCGCCAGCGATGACGGTATATCAGGCAACAGAGATGTCGGCTGAACTGGCCTCATCGCTTGCAGGCAAGCTCCTACAGGTTTTGCGGCGTGCCTGGATTTTGCGGGCGCCGGGGATCCTCTGTGGGAGCCAGCCTGCTGGCGATTGGCGGCGGGGCAGGCGCCATCGAAACAGGCATAACCTCATCACCCATCGGTCTAACCCGCCCCCTATAAAACCCCGCCCCCCATCACACATCCCTGCATAAACCAAAACGCAGGGATGGCTGTTCATGATCCAGTTTTCACCCGTCAAATCCCCCTTGAGCCTGGCCTTGCTGCTGGCGATCCATACGTTGCCGGCGGTGGCCGCCGACAGCGCGGAATCCGCACCGACTCCGGTGCTTCAACGGGTCGAGGTCACCGGCACGGCGATCCGCCGGGTCGATGCCGAAACCGCCGTGCCGGTCACGGTCCTGCGGGCCGAAACGCTGCGCGAGCAGGGCGTCACCACCACCGAGGAGCTGGTCAACCGCATCTCCGCCAACCAGTCCTCGGTCGGCTCCGGACGTTCGGTGGGCTCCAGCAGCGGCGGAGCGTCCTATGCGGACTTGCGCGGCATCGGCCCGAACAAGACGCTGGTGCTGCTCAACGGCCGGCGCCTGAGCAACAACGCCACCAGTTCGATCAACGGTTCCGGCGTCGACCTCAACACGATCCCGTTCGCCGCCATCGACCGGGTGGAAGTGCTGCGCGACGGCGCCTCGGCGCTGTACGGCACCGACGCCATCGGCGGGGTGATCAACTTCATCACCAAGAGCAGCCTGACCGAAGGCCAGATCAGCACCAGCTACGACACCCCCACCCACGCCGGCGGCGGCGAGAGCCGCAACGTCAGCGGCAGTTGGGGCTTCGGCGACCTGCAGGAAGACCGCTTCAACGTCTTTGGCGTGGTGAGCCACGACAAGCAGGAGCGCCTGGCCGCCAAGGACCGCAGCTACACCTACAACTACCAGCCCGGCCGGGGCCTGGATTACACCTCCGGCACCGCCTCGCCGGCCAACTGGAGCCAGGGCAGCAACGCCACCAACCCGTTGGCCGGCTCCGGCTGCAACGCGCCGGGGCTGCTGGCGCGCAACGGCATCTGCCGCCAGAGCCTGTGGAATTATCTGGATCTGGTGCCGGAGACCGAAAAGACCTCGGCCTTCGCCAAGGCCACCGGCAAGCTGGGGGACGAGCACAACGTCAGCCTCGAATACTTCTGGGCGCGCAACGAGAACCGCACGCAGATCGGCCCCGGCACCCTGATGGGCAATCAGGTCAACCCCGGCACCGCGTTCTACCCGGGCAACGGCATCACGCCGGGGCCCACAGGCTTCGCCCTCGACCCGACCCAGGCGGTGGACGTCAACTGGCGCGAGACCGCCGTCGGCGCGCGCCGGCACGAGGACGACAACACCGGCCAGCGCCTGCTGCTGAGCTTCGACGGCAACCTGGTCGGCTGGGACTACAACCTCGGCGCCTCGTACAACCAGAACAAAGTGGTCAACACCATCCGCAGCGGCTACGTGAACGACCGCGCCGTGAGCCAAGGCATCGCCGACGGCGTGATCAACCCGTTCGGCCCGCAGACCGCCGCCGGTGCCGCGCTGCTGGCGGCCAACGCGGTGGACGGCGACTACGGCACCGCCGTGGGACGGGTGAAGGCCGTCGACGGGCGGGTCAGCCGCGAGATCGGCGACTGGTTCGGCGCCGGCCCCTCGGCGCTGGCGCTGGGCGGCGAGTACCGCAAGGAAGATTTCCACCAGGACTTCGCCCCGTTCGCCGGCGATGTGCAGAGCCTGGGCGTGGACCCGAACGGCAGCGTGGCGGGCGACCGCAGCGTCTCGGCGCAGTACGCCGAGATCAACGTGCCGGTGCTCGACAGCCTGGAACTGTCCGCCGCTGTGCGGCACGACAAGTACAGCGACTTCGGCAGCACCACCAACCCCAAGTATTCGTTCCGCTTCCAGCCGTTCAAGGAACTGGTGGTGCGCGGCGCCTACAGCGAAGGGTTCCGCGCGCCGTCGCTGTATGAGCTGTACAACCCGACCTTCACCTCGTTCACCAACGCCAACTACAACGACCCGCGCCTGTGCGCCGGCGGCACGCCGAGCAACGGCGGGATCGCCAACCGCGACTGCGCCCAGCAGTTTTTCCGCACCTCCGGCGGCAACACCGACCTGAACCCGGAAACCGCGCGCAACGTCACCCTGGGCTTCGTCTACCAGCCGTTCGACCGCCTGACCACGGGGCTGGACTTCTGGTGGATCGACATCGCCAACCAGATCGCCGAATTCCCGGAATCGGCCGTGTTCGAGAACCCGGAACTGTACCCGGACCGCTTGATCCGCAAGCCCGACGGCTCCATCGACCATGTCGTCACGGGCCTGGCCAACCTCGGCAAGATCAAGACCAACGGCGTCGACGTCAGCTTCGACTACCGCCTGCCGAGCACTCCGTTCGGCGAGTTCGGCATCGGTCTGCAAGGCACCTACGTCAGCCGCTACGACTACCAGCAGCAGCTCAAGGGCGACTACATCGACAAGCTCGGCGACTTTCGCGGCGGCGATTTCGCCTCGGCCGGCGCCGTGGCCCGTTGGCGCCACAGCCTGACCGGCACGTGGAACTACGGCCCGTTCGGCGCCAGCCTGACCAACCGCTACACCAGCGGCTACCACGACTCGGACCGCGAGGCCCACGACTACGTCGGCTCGTACAACGTGTGGGATCTGGCCGGCACCTACACCTGGCGCAAGACCCTGGGCGTGACCCTCGGGGTGAAGAACCTGTTCGACCGCGAGCCGCCGTTCAGCAACCAGACCTACACGTTCCAGAGCGGGTACGACCCGAAGTACGGCGATCCGTTCGGGCGCACGCTGTATACGCGGCTCAGCTACAGGTTTTGAGAATGACAGGAGAGGGCGGGTTTTAGTGACGATTCGTTCTAAGGCCAGCCCTATAAAAAGTGCCTGCCTGTTGCACATCACAGGCAGGCGGGATGTGCGGTGACTGTTCGGGCCTCATCGCTTGCAGGCAAGCTCCCACAGGGTTTCGGGGTGGTTCCGGATTTCCTGTGAGGGCGGGCTTGCCCGCGATGCGGCCGGGACAGCCAATCCGCCGACAAGGATCTGCCCCATGCTTTCCAGACACCGCATCCTGGCGCTCGGCCTGCTGCTGAGCCCCGTGACCTGGGCCGCCCCGCAGCACGCCCTCACGGTCTACGGCGAGCCGCCCAAGTACGCCGAAGACTTCAGCCACCTGGCCTACGCCAACCCCGACGCGCCCAAGGGCGGCTCGTTGCGCCGCTCTTCGCTGGAGAGCGGCCCGTTCGACCACCTGGTGCCCTATGTCGACAAGGGCACCGGCGTCGCCGACGTCGACGGCTGGCTGTATGCGCCGCTGGCCTACCGCAGCAAGGACGAGCCCTACAGCGTCTACGGTCTGGTGGCGCAGCGCATGGAGCTGGACGCCGACCGCCGTTGGCTGCGCTTCTACCTGAACCCCAAGGCCCGCTTCGACGACGGCAGTCCGATCACCGCCGAGGACGTGCGCTACACCTACGAGCTGTTCACCACCCAGGGCAGCCTCAAATACCGCCAGCAGTTCCGTGACGTCGCCGAGGTCGTGGTCGAGTCCCCGACCCAGGTGCGGTTCGTGTTCCGCAACAACGAAAGCCGCACCTTGCCGCTGGATCTGGCGACGTCGCCGGTGCTGCCGGAACACTGGTGGCGTACCCGCGACTTCGCCGACGGCGGCGGTTTCGAGATTCCGCCGGGCAGCGGCCCGTACCGGGTCAGCGCGGTGGATGCCGGGCGCAGTGTGACGTTCGAACGGGTCAAGGACTGGTGGGGCCAGGACTTGCCGATCACCCGCGGGCTCTACAATTTCGACCGGCTGAGCGTGGAGTTCTTCGCCGACACCGATGTGTCGCGCCAGGTGCTCAAGGCCGGCGGATTCGATTACAACCGCGAGTTCTCGGCCACCAGTTACACCATCGGCTATGCCGGCGCCGCGCTGGATCAGGGCAGGCTGTTGCGCGAGCACCTGGCGCCGGGCGCCGCCCAAGGGGCCCAGGGTTTTGTGTTCAACCTGCAGAAGCCGGTGTTCCAGGATCGCCGGGTGCGCCAGGCCATCGCCATGCTCTGGGACTTCGAGTGGAGCAACCGGCAGATGATGCGCAGCCTGTACCTGCGCCAGCGCAGTTTCTTTTCCCACAGCGCACTGTCGGCCACGGAACTGCCGGACGCCGAAGAGTTGAAGCTCCTCGAACCCTGGCGCGGCAAGATCCCCGACGAGGTCTTCACCCAGGTGTTCCAGGCCCCGCGCACTGACGGCAGCGGCAACGTCCGCGCCCAGCAGCTGCAGGCCCTGAAACTGCTGGAGGCCGCCGGCTGGACACCCCGTGGCGACCAACTGGTGAACGCCGCCGGCGAGCCGCTGCGCTTCACCTTCCTCAACGGCCAGAAGGGCTTCGAGCGGCTGCTGCTGCCGTTCAAGCGCAACCTGGCGCAGATCGGCATCGGTTTCGACATCCGCCAGGTGGACACCGCGCAATACACCAACCGCGTGCGCAGCCGCGACTACGACATGATCGTCGCCGGCTACCCGGTGAGCCAGGCGCCGGGCCGGGAGATGTTCAACTACTTCGGCTCCGACGGCGCCGACGATCCCGGCTCCAACAACTACATGGTGCTGCGCGACCCGGCGGTGGACGCGCTGCTCGAAGGCGTGGTGCAGGCCGACAGCCGCGCCAGCCTGCTGCGCCACGCCCATGCGCTGGACCGGGTGCTGCAGTGGGGTTTCTACTGGATCCCCAACTATTACCCGCCGGGGATCTCCACGGTGTGGTGGAACCGTTTCGGCCGCCCGGCGGTGGCGCCGCTGTACGACGCCGGCCTCGACACCTGGTGGGAAATCAGCCCGACCGCGCTCACCGCCGCGCAAATGAAGCAACAGCAAAAGGAGTACGCCCATGTGGGGTTATAGCCTGCGGCGCCTGCTGCTGATCGTGCCGACCTTGTTGGCGATCCTGTTGGTCAATTTCGTCATCGTGCAGGCCGCACCCGGCGGCCCGGTGGAGCAGGCCATCGCCCGCTTGCAGGGGATCGGTGCCGGTGGTGCGGTGGGGGGCGGCCATGTGGAGACCGTCGGCGGCGAGTCCCGCGCCACCCGTGGGCTCGACCCGAAACTGGTGGCCGACATCGAGCGCCAGTACGGTTTCGACAAGCCCGCCGGCGAGCGCCTGTGGCTGATGCTCAAAAGCTACGCGCAGCTGGATTTCGGCAAGAGTTTCTTCCGCGGCGCCACGGTCACCGACCTGATCCTGCAGAAGCTGCCGGTGACCCTTTCCCTCGGCCTGTGGGCGACGCTGATCACCTATCTCGTGTCGATCCCGCTGGGCATCCGCAAGGCCGTGCGCAACGGTTCGGCGTTCGACACCTGGAGCAGCGTGGCGATCATCGTCGGCTACGCGATGCCGGGCTTCCTGTTCGCCCTGCTGCTGATCGTGGTGTTCGCCGGCGGCACGGTGCTGGACTGGTTCCCGGTGCGCGGGCTGGTCTCGGACAACTTCGCCGGGCTGACGCCGTGGGGCAAGGTCGCCGACTACTTCTGGCACCTGGTGCTGCCGGTGACGGCACTGGTGATCGGCGGCTTCGCCACATTGACGATCCTGACCAAGAACAGCTTCCTCAACGAGATCGCGCGGCTGTACGTGGTCACCGCACGCGCCAAGGGCCTGAGCGAGCGGCAGGTGCTCTACGGCCATGTGTTTCGCAACGCGATGCTGCTGGTGGTGGCCGGGCTGCCCCAGGCGCTGGTGACGGTGTTCTTCGGCGGTTCGCTGCTGATCGAGGTGATCTTCTCCCTCGACGGGCTCGGGCGCCTGAGCTACGAGGCGGCGGTGTCCAGGGACTATCCGGTGGTGTTCGGTTCGCTGTTCATCTTCACCCTGTTCGGCCTGCTGATAAAACTGGCGGGCGACCTGTGCTACACGCTGGTCGACCCGCGCATCGACTTCAACGCGAGGGCCGCCTGATGCTGACGCTATCTCCCATCGGAAAGCGCCGCTGGGCGCGGTTCAAGGCCCACCGGCGCGGCTGGTGGTCGTTGTGGCTGTTCCTGGCGCTGTTCGGCCTGAGCCTGGGCGGCGAGCTGATCGCCAACGACAAGCCGCTGGCGGTCTCGTTTCAGGGGCGGTGGTTCTTCCCCGCGTTCGAGCGCTACACCGAGCAGGACTTCGGCGGCGAGCTGCCGTTCCAGCCCGACTACCGCAGCGCCCAGGTGCGCGGCCTGATCGAGGGGCAGGGCGGGCGCCTGTGGTTCGCGCCGATCCCGTTCGGCTTCGACACGGTCAACTACGACCTCACCGAACCTGCGCCGAGCCCGCCGACCACGGACAACTGGCTGGGCACCGACGACCAGGCGCGGGACGTGCTGGCCCGGGTGATCTTCGGCACGCGGGTGTCGCTGCTGTTCGCGTTGGCGCTGACGGCGGCCAGTGCGCTGATCGGCATCGCCGCCGGGGCCCTGCAGGGTTACTACGGCGGCTGGACCGATCTGTTCGGGCAGCGTTTGCTGGAGGTCTGGTCGGGGCTGCCGGTGTTGTACCTGCTGATCATCCTGTCGGGGTTCGTCGAACCCGGTTTCTGGTGGCTGTTGGGGATCATGGCGCTGTTCTCCTGGCTCAGCCTGGTGGACGTGGTGCGCGCCGAGTTCCTGCGCAGCCGGGGGCTGGAGTACGTGAAGGCGGCGCGGGCGCTGGGCGTGGGCGACGGACAGGTGATGCTGCGGCACATCCTGCCCAACGCCATGGGCGCGACCCTGACCTACCTGCCGTTCATCCTCACCGGGGCCATCGCGACCTTGTCCGCGCTGGACTTCCTCGGCTTCGGCATGCCGGCCGGCAGCGCGTCGCTGGGCGAGCTGATCGGGCAGGGCAAAAACAACTTGCAGGCGCCCTGGCTGGGGCTGACGGCGTTCTTCGCGTTGGCCCTGATCCTGTCGCTGCTGGTGTTCATCGGCGAGGCCTGCCGCGACGCGTTTGACCCGCGATCATGAATCAAGGAGCTGACATGGGTGACAACCTGATTGAAATGCGCGGCCTGCGGGTGGCGTTCAACGACCGGGAGGTGGTGCACGGCATCGACCTCGACATCCGTTCGGGGGAGTGCCTGGCGCTGGTGGGCGAATCCGGCTCCGGCAAGTCGGTGACCGCCCACAGCATCCTGCAATTGCTGGACCCTTCGACCACGCAGGTGCGCGGCAGCATCCGCTATCAAGGCGAAGAGTTGCTTGGCGTTCATGAGCGCTACCTGCGCCAGTTGCGCGGCAACCGCATCGCCATGATCTTCCAGGAGCCGATGAGCTCGCTCAATCCGCTGCACACCGTCGAGCGGCAACTGGGCGAGAGCCTGGCGCTGCACAAGGGGCTGGCGGGGGCGGCGGCGCGCCGACGGATCGTGGAGTTGCTGGAGCTGGTGGGCATCCAGCACCCGCGCGAGCGCTTGAAGGCCTATCCGCACCAACTGTCCGGCGGGCAGCGGCAGCGGGTGATGATCGCCATGGCGCTGGCCTGCGAGCCGCAGCTGCTGATCGCCGACGAGCCGACCACCGCGCTGGATGTCACCGTGCAGCGCAAGATCCTCTTGTTGCTCAAGGAACTTCAGCAACGGTTGGGCATGGCGCTGCTGATCATCAGCCACGACCTGAATCTGGTGCGTTCCCTTGCCCAGCGGGTGGCGGTGATGCGCAGCGGCGCGATCGTCGAGCAGGCCGCGTGCGAGCAGTTGTTCCGCGCGCCGCAGCATCCCTACAGCGTCGAACTGCTCAACGCCGAACCCGGTGGTGCGGCGTTGTGCCGGGACTCGACGGAGGACCTGCTGCAAGTGCGTGGCCTGAACGTGCGTTTCAGGCTCGGGGGCGGGTGGCTGCAGCCCAAATCGTACCTGCACGCGGTCAACGGCATCAGCCTGAACCTGCAACGGGGCAAGACCCTGGGCATCGTCGGCGAGTCCGGCTCGGGCAAGTCCACCCTCGGCCAGGCGATCCTGCGGCTGATCGACGCCGAGGGCAGCATCCGTTTCGAGGGCGAGGCCTTGGAGGCCCTGAGCGGCAAACGGCTGCGGCCCTTGCGCAAGCGCCTGCAAGCGGTGTTTCAGGATCCGTTCGGCAGCCTCAGCCCGCGCCTGTGCGTCGAGCAGATCATCGCCGAGGGCCTGCTGGTGCACACCACCTTGAACGTGCGCGAGCGCGAGCGGGCGGTGATCGACGTGCTGCGGGAGGTCGGCCTGGATCCGGCCGTGCGCCACCGCTATCCCCACGAGTTCTCCGGCGGGCAGCGCCAGCGCATCGCGATCGCAAGGGCGCTGGTGCTCAAGCCGGATCTGATCCTGCTGGACGAACCGACTTCGGCGCTGGACCGCACGGTGCAGAAGCAGATCGTCGCGCTGCTGCGCCGCTTGCAGGAGGAGCATGGGCTGACCTACCTGTTCATCAGCCACGACCTGGCGGTGGTGCGGGCGCTGGCCCATGACCTGATCGTGATGAAGGACGGCGAGGTGGTGGAGCGGGGGGAGACCGCCGAGCTGTTTCGCTCGGCGCGGCATCCGTATACGCGGGAGTTGCTGGTAGCCTCCCGCATTGATCCATGACTGTCGCTCAGGTGGGCATGGCTCAGTAGTAACCGATATGCGGCTTCAGATACCTTTCGATGTTCGACCGTATGCGGTTTCTCTCGAACACAGAGGCGGATTTTGCTGTGCGTTCAAGATGCAGCGTGAGTTTTTTCAACCATTCCTTTTCACCACTGAGCTCTGCACTGTAGTTGGTAAAGGTATAGCGCGATGAAAGGGCGTTCAGCACCGGGCGCTGTTTTGCAGGGTGCAGCTCAAGGAGCCTCTTCGAAAATGCCTCGGGATCCATCTCCAGGAGTATTTCAGCGTTTATGTGAGAGGGGGTGTCGAAGCTTTTTCGGGAGATTCGATGACAGAACGTTTCTGGTGCATCAGTCATTTCGGCCATCATCGATTCTACGATCGAAGGATAAAGATCCTGGCGTGCTTTTTCGTTCAGTGAAAGAAAGGTATCCAGAAAATGTTTGGGCTCGAGGGGTCGTGACTTGAATGAAAAGTCAAAGTACTTGCCGTTGAATTCGGCGTAGTCTCTTCCCTCAAATCTGTCTCTTTCGACAATCGGGAACTGTCCGGTCTCGTAGAGGTGTTCAAGGTACTGGTCACCTTGCTCAGAGACCTTTTCCAGCGAGACATTCAGAAGCTTGTTTTCAGACAGCCAGCGACGCCTGGAGAAGGAGAGGAATATGTCTTCTGGTGTCCTGAATTCATGATTCTGGTATTCGCTTTCAAATTGCGCACGGACTTGTTTGAACTCGGTTTCGTCGAGATCGTATACGTACATGAGCTTGTCCAGTGCACGCTCGTCCTGTGCCTCTCGGAAGAAATGGCTTTGGGTTACCGATTTCTGAATATGCTCAGCATTTACGATGCCGTGAAAGATGATGTCCGCAAGCGTGTCGTTGGACAGTATCGGGTCGCGTAAATCGATATCGGTGTAAGACGACTCGATCTTGCAGAAGTCTTTCTCTTGCTCGTTCTTCTCTCCGAACTTCTTGAACAGCTCGGTCATCTGCTGCGGTCGGGCCTCGAGTATGGCCGGTGTCATGCGACGGGATCTGACCTCCAAGGAGAATGTGAATATGAGCTTTGCCAGGAAAAGCACACCCTCTATGTTTTCAAATTGTTCCCGATTTAAAGCGTTCAGGGGACGCTCAATGTCACGAAGTGCCTGTTGAAGCACTCTCAGGTTTTTCGATTCGGACTGTCTGAACAAGCTGGAAAAAGTTTCCGGGTTGTCCTGAATCAGCTTCATCGCCGGTGAGTTGTTTAATTGTTTTAGAAAGTTCTCGACGGCTTCTTCAATGGGGGGTTCTATGCGAAACGTCTTGCCGACCAGCTTCTCTTGAGTCGTTGTGAAATCTTTCGTGTCGGGAATTTCATCGGTGTTGGCGACAAGGATGACGTTCCGTTCTCCGTGCTCAATGAACTGATTGATGTAGCCTAGCAGTTGTTTAATTGGTATTTCACAACGTTCGATATCATCGAATATGTAAGTTTTTTTGTGGAATTTCGAAATGAAATCGCGGGCTGAAAGGTCAGGGATCAGCTTTGCATATTGCAGAGTGCTCAGAAACGGCTTGATGATGCCGCCGAGGATCTTGCTGGATTTCAGACCGAGTCCGGGAATAGCCGACGCGATGATTCGTGCGCTGATGTCTTCATCTGATTTGAGGCCGTACAGGCTTATATAGATATAGTTGCTTGCTGACCTTTCCTGCGCCTTGTCGTTAAAGTAACGATTCATCCCGGGTGTGATCAGGTACTTGAGGATCCTCTTTGCAATTGACCTTGATCTGGACGGGGGTGAACTGAAATGGTTGTCCAGAAAGGACTGGATCAGGTGGGTCTTTCCCGAACCCCACGGGCCGTTGAGCAGAACCGCGTAACGAGGCGCTTCCAGTTCAACGTAGTACTTCAAGTAATCGATAATTTGTCCGTTGGGTTGTGTTTCGTTACGTTGAACCATTGACGCAGAATCCATTGCCGACCTGATGGGGCGTCAGATTAACGGTTCTCATGGATGAAATCATGCTTACCGGTTCTTTCGTCTTTGACGCAGATACACGAATCCCGCCACAGGGGCGGGATTCGAGGGTAATCCGTCAGGTTCCGCGCTTGCGGAACCAGAGTCTTACGCCGGGAACAGCTCGGACAGTTTCATCGACAGCATCATGTCGCCTTCAACGCGCAGCTTGCCGCCCATGAAGGCCTGCATGCCGTCGGTTTCGCCCGAAACGATGCCTTTGAGGGTGTCGCTGTCCAGCACCAGGGTGCAGTTGGCGTCGGCGTTTTCGCCTTCCTGGATTTCGCAGGTGCCATCCTTGACGATCAGCGCGTAGTGCTTGTCTTCGTCAGTGATGTTGAAACCGAAGACCAGATCCAGACCGGCGGCAGCGGCTGGGTTGAACTTGGCTTTCATTGCTTCGACAGCTTTTGCTACATCGCTCATGGTGTGTTCCTTGATCAAGTGATTTCAGTGACCGCTCAGGTCACGACGATCCGGTGCTCATCGGAAGGTGATGAGTTCCGGAGTCTTCAACAGTTGCAGGTGCGCATGGTTGTTGAAGGAAGCCAACGCCACCTCTCGACCGCGGAACTTCAGCTGGTTGAGCGAGGTGTTGACGATTTGCCAGTTCAACTCAAAGGCCTGCTTGGCAGGCATTTGCGTAATGAGATGGAGCAGGGCCGTGATGGTGCCGCCGGAGGTGAACACGGCGATCTTCTGCTTGCTGTCCGCCTGCTCCAGGATCCGCTGCAGGCCGGCCTGGACCCTGTCGACGAACGCGAGCCAGCTTTCCAGGCCCGGCGTGTCGTAGGTGCCGGTCAGCCAGCGTTCGATGATCAGGGCGAAGATGCGCTGGAACTCGCCGCGGTTCTGCGCGGCGTTGCGCAGGATGTCCAGGGCCTCGGGCTCCTCCGGCAGCATGGCCGGGAGCAGGGCGCGGATCACCGCGTCGGCGTCGAATTCGTTGAAGGCGGGGTCGATTTCCAGCGTCGGCACCGGCAGGCCGGCGGAGGCGAACTGCTCCAGCGCGCTGCTGGCCGTGTGCTGTTGGCGGCGCAGGTCGCCGGACAGGCAGCGGTCGAAGCTGACGCCCAGCCCGGCGAGGTGCCGGCCGAGGATTTCTGCCTGGCGCACGCCGGTCGGCGAGAGGACGTCGTAGTCGTCTGCACCGAAGGAGGCCTGGCCATGTCGTATCAGGTAGATGCTGCCCACGTCCGCTGTCATCCCGGCACGTTGAAGGTTGTGGCGAGGTTATGAGGATGATCGGGTGCTGTCAATGAAAAAACATACGCTTGTTTGAAATGCCCGTTACAGGCCTGTTGCCGGAGGTTTCACGGCTGGCCGTAGGAGCGGTGCATGGGTATGCTGGAGCCATCCCGCGCGCGTCGTTTGAAGCCGCGCCTTGTTTTAAGGAGCCTCCGTGGAGTTTTTCACCGAATACGCCAGCTTCCTGGCCAAGACCGTGACCCTGGTGGTCGCCATTCTGGTGGTGCTGGCCAGTTTCGCCGCATTGCGCAGCAAAGGGCGGCGCAAGTCGGCCGGTCAGTTGCAGGTCAACAAGCTCAATGACTTCTACAAAGGCCTGCGCGAGCGCCTGGAGCAGAGCCTGCTCGACAAGGATCAGCTCAAGGCCCTCCGCAAGGGCCAGGCCAAGACCGAGAAGAAGCAGAAGAAACAGCACGAGACCAAGCCACGGGTGTTCGTGCTGGATTTCGACGGTGACATCAAGGCGTCGGCCACCGAGAGCCTGCGTCACGAAATCACCGCGTTGCTGACCCTGGCCACGCCCAAGGACGAAGTGGTGCTGCGCCTGGAGAGCGGCGGTGGCATGGTGCACAGCTACGGACTGGCGTCGTCGCAGCTGGCGCGCATCCGCGAGGCCGGCATTCCGCTGACCGTGTGCATCGACAAGGTCGCCGCCAGCGGCGGCTACATGATGGCGTGCATCGGCCAGAAGGTGATCAGCGCGCCGTTCGCGATCCTCGGCTCCATCGGTGTGGTCGCGCAGTTGCCGAACGTCAACCGCCTGCTGAAGAAGCACGACATCGACTACGAGGTGCTCACCGCCGGCGAGTACAAGCGCACCCTGACGGTGTTCGGCGAAAACACCGAGAAGGGCCGGGAGAAGTTCCAGCAGGACCTGGACATCACCCATCAACTGTTCAAGAACTTCGTGGCCCGCTACCGTCCGCAGTTGGCCATCGACGAAGTGGCCACCGGCGAGATCTGGCTGGGCATGGCCGCGCTGGACAAGCAACTGGTGGACGAGCTCAAGACCAGCGACGAGTACCTGGCCGAGCGGGCCAAGCAATCCGAGCTGTATCACCTGCACTATGCCGAACGCAAAAGCCTGCAGGAACGCATCGGCATGGCGGCCAGCGGTTCGGTTGACCGTGTGTTGCTGAGCTGGTGGAGCCGGCTGACCCAGCAGCGGTTCTGGTAAGTCCGTCGGGCGTCCTGTCTGCATTGCTGCAAGCAGGGCGCCCGGCACATTCAAGTCTTGAATGTGCGGTGCATATCTACTTTAAAGTTTCATATTGTTGTTGCCTGACTCGGTTTAACGATCAGGTATTTACGCTTTTTCCATGAAAACTTAAACCTTAGGCTGTTTGTTCAAAATGGCATGAAAGGTTGTTCTACATGGAAGTTGAAGAGACCCCTACCACCCCTCCGCAAATGACCCCTGCCCAGCAGGGCGTATTCTTTGACCTGCTGAAGAAACAGGTACCGGCCTGGATACTGGATTCATCGCAAGACTCCAGGACAGCGCTGTATGAAAGCCTGAAATCCAGCTTTCGCTCCAGGGCCGCAGTGCTTGAGGACCTGAGCGCCTTCAAGTCGCCGGAACAGTTCTGTGCGCCATTGCTGGCCGCTGCATTGTCGGCAAAGCTGGCCGAGCCCGTTCAGGTCGAAGGCGTGGTTTTTCAGCATGTTCGCTCCACCTCAAGCCTGCTTGGGCTGAGAAGGAAGCTGGTGCTGCCGATCGACCGTGATCTGCTGGGCGCCGCCTGCGAAAACTTCGAACTCAGCGAGACGCGTGCAGACAATTATCACGAGAGATCGTTGATCTATATTCCGAATCGCATCACTGGACACACCCATAAGATTCTCCCGATCCAGCCCCACGAGTTTGCGCAACTGTGCCGTGTGCTGGATCTGGGCAAGAGCTATCAGGCCCATGTGTCTGAGTTCTTTGGAGACAAAACGCAACTTGGCAGCCTGCGAAAGAACGCTGTTACTTGCCTGAAAGACCGGTTCGACGTTGAACGGCATCTTGCTTATATGCAAAGGCATATAGGAAAGGATGTGTATGAAATGTTGAAGTCCGTCGTCGAGCGCAAGCCGTCGATCACCTTGGGCAAGAATGCCTTGGGGTATCAGCAACTGAAGATGCTCGACACGAAACTCAATGGCCCGATGTTCATCGGCCCCGTCAGTGAACATGCGGATGATGACTACCGCTGTGTCGTGTACGTGCCGGGAGATCCATTGCACCCGTTGAAGGAATATGCTTCGTTCTCCCAGTTCGAGGCGGAACTGAGCCGTCGCTTGAGGTCACCCGCCTATCGCCAGTTCTTCATGCGCTTCATCAAGCTGGGAGACCGAGCCGAATTTCTTTCAAGCCTGGATAAGAGCCTTTCGGTCAAAGTGACCTTCTGGAGCACGAACTACGTGCAGGTCGATGGATTCGACCTGGACGCCGAGAGCAACAACGACCTGTTTCTGGCGATCTATCGACAGCATGCCGAACAAGTGTTGGCCGACGCCCGTCTGCTCGTTGTTCCGACCGACGACGAGGACGAGAAGAGCCGTCTGGCGAGGCTCGAAACGTACAAGGCCATCGGCCTCAATGCACTGCTGTTCATGGGAGCACTCGTTCCGATGGTGGGCGAGGCCTTGTTCGCCGTCGCCGGCATCCAATTGCTGGCGACGGTTTATGAGGGCGTTGCCGCTTGGGCCGCCGGTGAGCAAGAACTGGCGGCGGACTACCTGTTCGACACCATTGAGAACCTGATCGTGATGGCGGCGTTGGGGGCGGTCGGCATGGTGGGAAGCGGCATCTTCAAAACCGTGGGCGGGAGCGATTTCGTCTCGCGTTTGCGCAAGGTGCCGATCTCGCCCCAGGGCATGCGCCTATGGAAGGCGGACCTTGCGGCCTACCGCGCGCAGCAAAGTCTTCCGCAAGGGCTTGAGGTGAGCGGGCAAGGGCTGGTCACGCTTGACCGCAACCAATACTTGAACATCGGTTCGGACTACTTTGCGGTTGAGCCGAAGCAGAACACGAATGTTTGGCAGGTGCGCCCGCCGCAGTCCGGACGCTATCTGCCGGTGCTCGAAACCAACGGCGCCGGGGCATGGCGGCACGATTCCGAGCTGCTCCAGGAATGGAGCCTGCTGACCCTGTTTCGGCGTCTCGGCTACCGCGCAGATCGTGTGCCGGATGCGCAGGCCTCGCAGATTCTGGCTTCCGTCGGCGCGGATGAATTTCAGCTGCGCCGCTTGTTCACCGAGCGCCGCCGGCCGATGGCGACACTGGCCGACACGGTCAGGCGATTTCGCGCGGATGCCGCCGTCAACCGGTTCATGCAGCAGATGGGCAGACCGGCCTCCGCCGCGGCTGCCGATGCCGACCTGCAACTGTTCCTGCTGACATCCTCCGACAACTGGCCAAACGACACGGTCGTGAGCGTGGTCGACTCCCTTGGCAACGAACTCAAGCGCTACGGTCCGGCGACCGCGGTGCAGCAACTGAAACTCGCTCAAGAGCTGTTGCAGAAGGGCACGTTCTACCCATCGCTGTTGGCGGGCCTCAAGAACCCGCAACGAATGCTGTTGCTGGGCACTCCCACCCAAGACCCGGTCAGCCAGATTGCCGCTCTCGTGGAATTGCTCGCCAGTCGTGCCGAAGGTTCGCGGTCGGCGTTGTTTGAACGATTGGATTCGCGTACCGACATTGCCGGTGAACCGCTGGCGGCTCCGGTGATCGCGGCGTTTCCCGGATTGCCGGGTGCGGTCGCCGATGAGTTGGCGCTCTACGCCGATGCCAGCGAGTGGGAGCAGCTCAAGGCCGGCAAGCTGCCGTTGCGCATCGGGGAAGAGGCGCGGCGCTATCAGCAGGTGGTGAGCCTTAACCGCGCGTATGAGGGGCTCTACCTGGATGCTCCGCGTGACTTGAACACTGACCTGATCGTGCTCGACACGTTGGCCAGGCTGCCGGGCTGGCCGGAGGATGTGTTCATCGAAATCACGGAGCAGAACGCGGCTTCCGGGGACAGGGCCCAGACAGGCCCGGCCGATGCCCGGCACAAAGTATCGCTCAAGGCGCTTGCGGCGCGTTACCGGGCGGTCGATGCCAATGGGCGGTTGCTGGCAGAGTCCGCTTCGAACACCCGCGCGCATTATTTCCAGACCTTGTGGCTGAGCCTGCCTGTCCATGCGAGAAAGGCGCTGGGCGTCGAGGCGGATGTTTCGGGGGTGACGTTGCGCCAGAAAATCACCGCATCGGCGCTGCAGCGGCGCGATGAGATCGCCCGATTGGTGGCCAGGCAGTCGTGGCGCTCAGGTTATCGCTCGCCGATGGGATTGGCTGACCCTCGCGGTGAGCCTGTGGTGGAGTTCAAGCAGTTGGCCCCCGTTCTCCCGATCGCCAAGGCGGCGGCACTGCGGCAACGGGCCCGAGAACTGTACCCCTTGCATTCGCTCGCGCGGATCGAGAGTTTTCTGATGACGTTGGGCGATGACGAGGTTCTGGCGATTCGCTCCCTCGAAGAGCTCAGGCAGCAATACCTGACGATGCGCAACACCCTTGAACAATGGATAAACAGCCAGACCCATTACCAGAAGCCGGACGGCACCCGCCTCACGGTCCCCCGACGCAGCAAGTCTCTGGCCGCGCAGGCGATTTTGCGGGCATGGCGCAAAGAGTCGGAAACCGTCGGACACCCCTCTGAAATACTCGACAGTCTGACCTTCGATGCGCAGCCGCTGGGGTTGCTGCCGACGATCATCGGAGATTTCAGGCACATCGGCGCACTGGAAATGAACGGTGTCGGGGACAGTGCGGGGCTGAATGCGTTTCTGAAAAACTTTCCGAACCTGCACGTGTTGAACCTGACCGGCAACGGCCTGACCCGAGTGCCTGCGGCGATCAATGAAATGCCGCGCCTGACCCACCTGGATCTGAGCGACAACCAGATCTCCCTGACGGCAGAGGCCACGTCCACCTTGGCAGCCAAGGATCATCTGCAATCGTTGAACCTCAGCTTCAACCCCGGCCTTGGGCAACTGCCGTCATTTGCCGCGATGCGCAACCTGCAGCATCTTGCCGTTCGCGGCAGCGGAGTCGGCGAATGGCCGGCCGGCCTTGATGCGCACCCGGCGTTACGCACCGTTGACCTGCGGGACAACCAGATCAAGGTGCTGGCGGACGCCATCTTCAAGGCCCGCGTGGAGCTGAACCGCGGCACCAACGTCGACGGCAACCCGCTTTCGGCCAAGACGCTGGAGGATATTGCCCGCTACCAGCAAACCACAGGTGTCAATCTTGGCGTGACCACCGCGGAGTACGTCCATCCGCCCGTTGGTGCGTTGCCTGACAGCGCTCCTGGAGCCCATTGGTTGAACGGACTGGAGCAGGAGGACGTGCCGCGGATGCAGGCGGCGTGGACGTCGTTATCGGCCTACCCGTATTCCCGGGATTTCTTCCTGGTGCTCGATCAGATGCGCAGTTCGGCCGATGACTCGCGTCAGCACGCGCAACTGGCTGCGCGCGTCTGGAACCTGCTGCAGGCGGCGGCGGAGGATGACGGCTTGCGCAGCGAACTGTTTCGCATGGCGCGAATCGGGCGGGTCAGTGCGAACGGGCCGGAGGGGTTGTTCAGCGATCTGGAGATCCGGGTGCTGTGCTATCGGGCCATGAGGGCGGCGCGCACCGGCGAACGGTCGCTGGAAGGCGAACTGGTGCGCCTGCTGCGAGGCCTGTTTCGCCTGCAGGAACTGCAGAAGCAGGCCCTTATCGATATCGGCAACCGCCTGCGCAACAACTCGATCAGCCGCCAGCAGGCGTTGGAGCTGGGCCTGGTCTACCGGGTCAGGCTGGCGAATCGCCTGGAGCTGCCGGCCCAGCCGACGGCGGTCAACGCAGGGTTCGACGTCGAAGTGACCGGGCCGCAGTTGAACAAGGCTTACGCGGAAGTGGTGAAGGCGGAAAACTCATCCGCGCTGCTCGATATGATCAATGTCCAGTCATTCTGGACGCAGTATCTGCGTACAACCTATCAAGGGCTGTTCCTCGGCGTGCAGGAGCGCACGGCCCGAGCGTTTGCCGAGCTGGAAACGCAAAACGGTCTGTCGCGTGCAGCGGCGACGCAGAAGATGATGGCGATCATGGACAACTACAGAAACGAAACCCGGGATCTGTACCGGAACCTGACGCAGCAGGCGTTGGCTCGCCATCCGGGCTTGGCAATGCCTGAGTTGGCGACGGCCGGGCGTTGAGAAACGTTCCGGCCATCGCTGAAGCCTGTAGAGGCCGTGGCCCTGCCACGGCTTTTTTCTGCCCGGCGTTTACCGGCTACAGATGAGAAAAGTCCGTTCGGCGCCGCTGACCGTTCCTACTTCCAAATGAAGTCCGTCGGGTTACGTTGCGGTATCTCCCGCACCGCAAAGGATTGCATTGCGATCATGACCGACAGAAAAGACGAACCCCGTTCCCTGAATCCTTCCGACCCGGACATGCGCTCGGCGCTGGACGCCACGGTGGCGTCAGCGCTTCCCCTGACGCCGCAAGCCTACGGCATTGCCCGGATCCGCTCTCGGTGGGGCGCAGACATCGACCCGCAGACCACCCGCATGGTCACGCTCGACTACGACCGTGACACGGACGTAGGCAAGAACGGCGTGCATCACGGCAAGGTGACGCGCTCGCGCACGCTGATCCGGGCCTTGCTGGACAATTACCAGACGGTGGCGGACGGCGCGTTCGGCGAAGATCTGTTCGGCCTGTACACGCCGCCGGACATCGGCCCGACCATCGTTGTCCAGGACTCAGGCGCAGGTGATACCGCGAACGAGCCGGGTTACCTGCGCAACTATGAAGGCATTTACCGCCAGACGTCGCCTCAGGTCTACGGCCCCTCCACGCAATTGGCGATCCGTGCGGCGGATTTCAAGCGATGGGTCTGGAACCTGGAGCTGCGTTCGCTGTACCGGGCCTATCTGGATGACTTTTGGCCTGCGGACGAGACCCTGCTGTCCGACGCCCCTTATCCCTTGAGAACGGCCGTGAAAGCCGCCTTCATCATGAGTGCGTATCTGCAGCGCGGGGAGCGCAGCCTGACCCCCGAGGGGTTGGCGCTGGCGTTGCGGAGTGCAGGCCTGCCGGCGGATCTGCAATGGAAGGATCTGACCTTTGCCCAATTGCAGGCCGCCACCCGAATGCCGGAGGGCATCGAGTTCGGCCGCTTGGCCATCTACCGTTACACGGCCAAGGACATCGGGTACTTCCTTGACCGGGTCAGCCACCGGGTGCTTCTGCACATTCCCGGCAATTCATCGCCGCTGCACGAATTCAAGGACACCGGCCAGATGGCGCAATGGTTCGCGGCCCAGGGCCGGGCCGAAGGGAGCCGGCGAGCGCTGGCGGCGCACTTCGCCGCGCAGGACATCGAGGACGGCCTGTTCCACGCCGGCGTCCTGACCGCACTGGACGGCATGGGGCTGTATCCGAAGGAACACTGGCTGGGCCGGACGGCCGGGTTCTTCAACAACGATGGCTACTGGAATCCCGACGACTATGTCGAACTGCGGCCGGCCGAGCGGTGCGATCCGTTCGCCCAAGGGGTGCTGACGATGAAACAGGCGGCGCTCGCCGGTGTCGACGGTATCCGCGACGATGCCCAGGTCAATCGCGATGAGCTCAGCGCCGTGGTCGAACCGGTCGTGCAATGGATCAACCGCTACGCGCCGCTGGCCCTGTTTGTGCCCGGCGGCGAGGGCGTGCTGGCGCTGGCGGGGCTGATCGATGCGGGCTATGGCCTCGATGCCGCGGTCAACGGCAGCGACGCGCAGACTCAGTCCGAAGGGCTGACGCGTACCGTGTTCGGTCTGCTCAACGCGTTGCCGATGGCCGGGGAACTCACGGCGCTGAAGAACGAAGCCCGGGCCTTGCGGGCCTCGGAGGAGGGGGCGCCGGCCCTGCTGCCGGCCGGCAAGGTGTCCGGCGGTACGCGGGAGGCGGCAACCGTGCGCCCGGCCGCGCTGCGCGCACTGGGTGAATCCGTCGCGTCCTTCACCGATGAGGCGCTGAGGCAGATTGAGCGGGTCGTCACCTGGGGCAATGAAGAGCGGCAATTGACCGGCGACGGTCGGACGCCGTTTCCTTTGCTGGCGGACGCCATCAACCGGTTCAGGCTTGAGCAGGCGATTGATCCGGCGCTGGATCCCGCCGTTCGCGCGGAGCAGTTCAGCAGACGCTACCTGGCGCTTCAGCGCTCGGAGAACGGATGGGTGCGGTTGTTTCAGGAGCAGTATCCGGGGTTGCCCAAAGAGGCCATCGAACAGCTGTTCGAACGCGCGGACATCGATGCCGGACGTGCTTTCGACCCGAAGCAGGCCCGGCGTGCGCTCAGGACGCTGGACGGCAAGGCCCGTCATTACCAGGCCCATGCCCGTCTGGATCAGGCCTATGCGGGGCTCTACCTGCGCGCCATGAACAATCCGGACACGGACAGGCTCGTGCTGCATACCCTGAGGCACTTGCCGGGCTGGCCGTCGGGGGTGGCCGTCCAGGTGCTGGACAGCTCGATCAGCGGTCGTGTGCTGGAGCGTGCCGGGGCGCCGGGCGCCCAAGACATCCGCCGGTTGATCAAGGTGGGCAGCCGTTATCGGGCCAGCGGCGGGGCGCCGGACGAGGCCGTTGATCTGTTCCGGGCCTTGCCTGCCGCGCTGACGGAGCAGGAGCGGTCGTCGTTGGGCCTGGCATCGTCGGATCCCGCCGGCGCTTTGCGTCTGAAGGTGGGCGAGCATGCGTTGCCCCGCGGCGAACTGCAGCAGGGGCTGCAGCGAACGGACGCGGGCCTGGCGTTCGAGTCCTGGAGCCGGCTGGCGGGGGGCGGGTTTCCCCCAACCCTGGGCGGGCAGGGCTTGACGGTCGAGATGGATCGCCTGCAGGTCAAGGAGCTCTATCCGGAGTTCGACAATGCCCAGGCGGATGCCTGGCTGCACCGGGCCGGCCTGCAGGCGCAGTCGACGCTGGCGGCGTTGCGCCTGGAGCTGGATCAGCTGAACCTCGACCTGAACGGTTGGATCGGACTGTCCGCGACCGATATCGACGAAATGGACATCGACTTCCTGGAGCCGGACGACGCCGAGGCGGCGCAGATGACGCCGGCGCAGTTGGCCGGGCACAACCGCAACCTGCTGGAGGAGGCCATCGCCCAGGAGCGTGCGATGCGCACTGAGCTTGCCCATGAACTGATGGCCATCTGGCAGAAGCGGCCTCCCAGGATCAATCGTGTCGTGGCCGGTGAACAGAGGGAGGTGTATCGCCTCGATCTGGCCTTCGAGGACTATTTCCGCCTGCCGGTCACCCGGATCCGTTTCGAAGACGTGTTCGAACTGTCGATGCGCGGGGTGCACGTGGTCGAGCGGGAGAGCCTGGACGGATTCCTTGAGAGCTTCCCGAACCTGCTCACCTTGAATCTGGAAAGCGCGGACCTGCGTCGCCTGAACGGCAACGGCGCATTGGAGGGGGCGTTGCCGCCTTCGATCCTGAGGATGCGTCATCTGACCCGGCTGAACCTGCGCTCGACCTTCCTGGAACTCGAGGAGTCCACGGCATCGCAGTTCCGGGAGCTGACCCACCTGCAAGAGCTCGACCTGAGCGACAACCCGCTGTCGGAGGCGCCGGTGGTGCTGGGCATGGGTGAACTGCGCGTCCTTAACCTGAGGAACACCGGAATCACCCGCTGCCCCATCGGGATCCCGGAGCAACCCTGCATGACGCTGCTGAACCTGGCCGGCAACCGGATCGAACGGGTGCCCCCGGCGGTGTTCAGCCAGGCCATTTCGCGCGAGCGCGTACTGCTGTGGGGCAACCCCTTGTCTGATGAAGGCACGCTGGAAAGGGTGGTCTCGCATCGCCGGCACACCGGCATCAACCTGTGGCTCAACCCATCGCAGTCGGATGTCAGTGTCCAGTCGTGGTTGCGTGAGGGCGGTGAGGCCTTGAAACAGGCGCGAAGGTCGGCATGGACGCGGGTGGCGGCGAAACCGTCGGGCGGCGCATTGCTGCGAATGGTGAGTGGCTTGAGCCTGACCGCAGATTTTTTGGTGGGTTATGTGGATCTGCAGGCACGCGTATGGACGCTGCTGTTGCAGGCCGATGCCATCGACGAACTGTGGGGGTTCCTGAGCCGATGGCTGGAAGGCGCGTTCGGCGACGCCGAAAACCCGTTTGTGGCGTTCGGTGAGCTGGAGAACCGGGTGCGGTTCTACAGGGACTGGGTGGCGTTGGGGCGGCCGGTGCCGATGAACGGCTGAGCCTTGGGTGTGTCGCTGTCCTGCCCGCCTTGATCAAAGCGGGCAGGACACTGACAGTCAGCGGCGACGGAACAGCGGCAGCGGTTCGTCGGTGGCGGCCTGGTAGGTCACCGAGAAGTCCTTGAGGCTTTCCAGGGCTTCGTACGGATCCTTGTCGGCGCGCAGGGCGTAGGCATCGAATCCGCAGCGGTGCATGTAGAACAGCTGGTCGCGCAACACGTCGCCGATCGCCCGCAGCTCGCCCTTGAAGCCGTAGCGGTCACGCAGCAGGCGGGCATTGGAGTAGTTGCGGCCGTCGGTGAAGGCCGGGAAGTTCAGGGCAATGACCTGGAACTGGTCCACGTCGTCGCCGATCTCCTCGGCTTCTTCGTCGGCGTCCAGCCAGACGCCCAGGCCGCCGTCGCGGGCCTTGAGCGCATGGCCGTGGTCGCGCCACAGGGCCAGCGGCACGATCAGGTCGTCGCAGTTGGAGATGCCGTCGAGGGTCGAATCCTTGGGCAGCAGGTGCCAGGTTTCGTCGATGACCTCGTTGTTCTTAATGATTCGCTGCATAGACGCGTTCCTTGAAGAGGTCGATGCCGATACGCTGGTAGGTGTCGATGAAGCGCTCGTCTTCGGTGCGCTGCTCCACGTAGACGTCGATCAGCTTGGAGATCACGTCGGGCATGTCTTCCTGGGCGAAGGACGGGCCGAGGATCTTGCCCAGGCTGGCGTCGCGGCTGGCGCTGCCGCCGAGGGACACCTGATAGAACTCCTCGCCTTTCTTGTCCACCCCGAGGATGCCGATGTGGCCGACGTGGTGGTGGCCGCAGGCGTTCATGCAGCCGGAGATGTTCAGGTCCAGCTCGCCGATGTCGAACAGGTAGTCCAAGTCGTCGAAGCGGCGTTGGATCGATTCGGCGATCGGGATCGACTTGGCGTTGGCCAGGGAGCAGAAGTCGCCGCCCGGGCAGCAGATGATGTCGGTCAGCAGGCCGATGTTCGGCGTGGCGAACCCTTGCTCGCGCAGCTCGCCCCACAGGGTGAACAGCTGGCTTTGCTCGACGTCGGCCAGAATGATGTTCTGCTCGTGGGAGGTGCGCAGTTGGCCGTAGCTGTAGCGCTCGGCCAGGTCGGCGACGGCGTCGAGTTGCTTGTCGGTGATGTCGCCCGGCGCGACGCCGGTCGGTTTCAGCGACAGGGTGACGGCCACATAGCCCGGCTTCTTGTGGGCCAGGGTGTTGCGGGTGCGCCAGCGGGCGAAGCCCGGGTGTTCCTTGTCGAGCGCGGCCAGTTCGGCGGCCTGGTTGTCCAGGGCCTTGTAGTCCGGATCGACGAAGTGTTTGGCGACGCGGTGCACTTCGGCTTCGGTCAGGGTGGTCTGGCCGCCGCGCAGGTGCTGCATTTCGGCGTCGACCTTCTCGGCGAAGACCTCAGGGGTCAGCGCCTTGACGAGGATCTTGATCCGCGCCTTGTATTTGTTGTCGCGACGGCCGTAGCGGTTGTAGACCCGCAGGATGGCGTCGAGGTAGCTCAGCAGGTCCTGCCACGGCAGGAACTCGTTGATGAACGCCCCGACCACCGGGGTGCGGCCCAGGCCGCCGCCCACCAGCACGCGGAAGCCCAGCTCGCCGGCGGCGTTGTGCACCGGCTCAAGGCCGATGTCGTGGACTTCGATGGCGGCGCGGTCGGAGGTCGAACCGTTGACGGCGATCTTGAACTTGCGCGGCAGGTAGGCGAATTCCGGGTGGAACGTGGTCCACTGACGGACGATCTCGCACCACGGGCGCGGGTCGATCAGTTCGTCGAACGCGACGCCGGCGAACTGGTCGGTGGTGACGTTGCGCAGGCAGTTGCCGCTGGTCTGGATCGCGTGCATCTGCACGGTGGCCAGCTCGGCGAGGATGTCCGGGATGTCTTCCACCGCCGGCCAGTTGAACTGCACGTTCTGCCGGGTGCTGATGTGGGCGTAGCCCTTGTCGTAGTCGCGGGCGATCTTGGCCATCATGCGCACCTGACGCGAGGTCAGCTGGCCGTAGGGCACCGCCACCCGCAGCATCGGGGCGAAACGCTGGATGTACAGGCCGTTCTGCAGGCGCAGCGGCCGGAATTCCTCTTCGCTCAGCTCACCTGCCAGATAGCGTCGGGTCTGATCACGGAACTGCTTGACGCGGTCCTCGATGATCCGCTGATCGTATTCGTCGTATACGTACATATAAGTCCTGTTCTCAGGCTTGGGCCACTCGGAAAACGCTGCTTTTTTCGCTTGCTGGAGACCGAGGGATGCTCTGCAATTCTGCGCGCACGGCCGCGCACTCCCAACGGAGCCGGGGCAATATACCCGTTTGCGTTTATGCGCAAAAGTGATGTTTGAGTATATGTAAAGAACCAAATCGCCTAATGAGAACGGGTATCCGCTAACCCACATTTGTCGTGCGGACAATCATCGTCTTAACTGTGGTCGAGTCTTTCTGCAATCACCGACAAAACCGACAAGAGGCGATGCAATGAGCAACCCAACCAAAGCAAGGAAGAGCGACAGCACCGTCGATGCCTGGGCCATTCTGTTCCTGATCATTCTGGTCGTGGGCACGGCGGTGTTCTGGGTCAGTCATCAATAAACGACCTGTCCGGGCCCGGTTCCGACGATTGTCGGACAAAATGCAGGATCACGCGCCTGTGGCCGGTTGAACGAAGGCTATAATGCGCGGCCATTTTTCCTTGGGCCCGGATGTTTCATGTTGAAGTTTCTCCACCTCAGCCTGCTGCTGTTCGGCGCGCTCTTCGGATCCTGCGCGCGGGCGGAGTCGGTGCTTTTCCTCAATCCGGGCACGGAGCAGGAAGCGTTCTGGGTCAGCTATTCGCAGTTCATGCAGGCCGCCGCCCGGGACCTGGGCATCGACCTTGAGATCGTCTATTCCCAACGCCGTCCCGAAGTGACCCTGGCCCAGGCCCGGCAGGCGCTGCAAGGCCCCGGCCGGCCGGACTACCTGGTGTTCGCCAATGAGCAGTACGTGGCGCCGCAGATTCTGCGCATGGCCTACAACAGCGGCGTGAAACTGTTCATGGTCAATGCCGCGCTGACCCCCAATCAGCAGAGCCTGGTGGGCGAGCGCGCCGACCGGATCGGCAGCCTGGTGCCCAATGACGAGGAGGGCGGCTACCTGATGATGAAGGAGCTGATCCGCCTGCACCCGCCGGCGGCGCCCGGCGAGGACATCGAGCTGCTGGCGTTCTCGGGCCTCAAGATCACGCCGTCGGCGCAGTTGCGTGAGAAGGGCATGCAGCGGGCGCTGGCCGAGCATCCCCAGGTGCGCCTGCGCCAGCTGGTCTACAGCGGCTGGACACGGCAGCGCGCCTACGAACAGGCCAAGCAGCTGCAGGCGCGCTACCCGAAGGTCTCGCTGGTGTGGTCAGCCAACGACGAGATGGCGTTCGGGGCGATGCAGGCCTTTTCCGAAGCGGGCAAGGTGCCGGGCAAGGATGTGCTGTTCAGTGCGGTCAACACGTCGCCGGCGGCCTTGCAGGCGCTGGTCGACGGGCGCTTGAGCGCGTTGCTCGGCGGGCACTTCACCTTGGGCGGCTGGGCGCTGGTGGAACTGCACGATCATGCGCAGGGCGTCGATCTGGATCGGTACGGTGGCCGCGACCGGCAGATTCAATTGATGCAACTGATCGACAAGGGGCATGCCCGGCAGATGCTGGCCATGGGCAATTTCCCTGACTACGGTGTGCAGTTCCGCAAGCTGTCGGCCAAGGGGCGGCCGGCTTCCTACCGTTACCCGTTCAGCCTGCAGACGCTGATGCACTGACGCGAATCAGACACCCGCCAGATGCACCACCAGCTTGACGATGGCGAACAGCGTCAGGGCGAACAGCGCCGTGAACGCAATGCCCAGGATCACGAAATGGCTGGGCTTGCCATGGGTGAAGTCCCTGGCGCGGTTCTTTCCGCTCTGCACCCCGAACGCAGCGGCCATGACGCTGTGCACCATCTGCCAGAAGGTCGGCGGCTTGTTGTCGACTGGATCGTCCATAAATCCCCCGTCTGAATGTTTGCCCATTGAGCATAGCCAATCCTGCCCCCGTTGCCCGGCGCCGCGCGCTGAAAAGCCTTCTAACGTATTCCTCGGCCGTCCGATAACCGGCTACCGCAACGCGGCCGTTGCCGGGTGATGTGCTTGTGCTCCCGTTTTCCGGAGCCGAACCATGTCCAGCCGATCCCCGTCCGACCCGCAGTCCCCCCCGCACCTGCACGTCACTCGCAGCATTCACGCGCCGTTGCTGGAACAGTCCGTGCCCGATTGGCTCATGCAGGCCACCCCGCAGCAGTTTGCGGCGTTGAGGGCCGCCGATGCGCCGCTGCCGACCTGGTACGGCAAGGCCACGAAGCGGGAGCGCCAGGCTTTCGATGACAGCCTGGCCGCCCATTGGCGGGCGCAGAGCCGGCTCGGCAAGGCCATGGCCGGCCTGCTGGACATTCACGATTTCGCCAGGCCGCTGTTGACCAGGCACCTGAAGGACCGGTTCAACGTGGAACTGGATGTCGACAAGACTTTCCTGCGGCTGACCTTGGCGGTCGAGACCGCAGTGCTTTCTGTGGAAAAGGGCTTCTTTGAGGCGTCATGCAGGACATTGCTGCAGGCCGCGTTGCACAACTTCGAGGAGGCCGAGTGCGAACCGGACGCCTTTCACCGGTCGTCGGGCTTCTTTGTCATGCGTCGCAAGGGCCGACGGCGCCGGGTGAAGACGCACCTGACCGTCCGACAGTTCGTTCAGGCGTGTCGAACGCTGGACATCGGCACGCGGTATCGGCAGCACCTCAAGCGCTTTCTGTACCCGGCTCGCCCCGCGGCGCAGCATGCGCTTCGCCAGCAGTTCGCCGCGGCACAGAAAGCCGCGTTGCGCGCAGCGGCCGAGCGGGCCAGGTTGCAGCACGATATCGGGCCCGAGGATCACGCTTTGCTCCTGTGGTTGACCCACGCCGGACCACGCCCCCCGTTGGGCGACAAGAAGGTCTGGCTGTTCGATCTGACCCTGATGAGGCTGCGGTTGGCCGGGTGCATGGTCTTCGCGGTCGGCGAACCGGACGAGCCGATCGATGAGTTGTTGGTTTACATCCCCGACGACCCCCGGCATCCCTTGAAGCGGCTCAATTTCTGGGAGATGGGCGGCGCGCTGAAACAACGCTTCACCGAGCATGCGCCGGCCGATGGATCCCCTTCGGCCTATCAGGCGTTTTTCAGCCGGTTCGTGCCGTATGCCGAACGTGCGCATTACTTCAGCCAGTTCAGGAAGGATGCGCCGGACACGGGAGCCGGAAACCTGTGGGCCGCGATCGGCGACTTCACCGACTCGTCCTTGCGCAGTCTGCTGTTCACGCGTGTGCCGCCTGCGCCGGCCGTGGCGCAAGTGCCTGAAGACGACCCCTTTCTCGCGGTGAACATCCGTCATCCGGAGCAACCGACTTCGCAGAGCGGCGGATTCTGGGGTTACCTGTTCGAGCGCCACCGCAGGCAAGCGATCGAAGACGCACGCAGCTATGCGGTGCCGACGGCCGATGTTGACGCCAGGGCGCGGGAGGAGCGCTTCGCCGGACTGTTCGGCATCGGCATGCTGGCGCTCAACGCGGTCTCGATGTTCGTGCCGGTGCTGGGCGAGGTGATGATGGGGGTGATGGCTTGCCAACTGCTGGAGGCGTCCATCGAAGGCGTCGTTGAATGGGGCGAAGGCGACCGTAAGGCGGCCAAGGCACACTTGCTGGATGTCGGGCAGAACCTGTTGCTGGCCGGGGCCTTCGCCGTTGCCGGCAAAGCGCTGTCCGGGCTGGCGAGGGTGGCGCCGGAACCGGTGATCGAAAACCTGCACCCGGTCACGCTGCCCAATGGCGACCGGCGCCTGATCAGGGCCGGCCTCGATGGCTACGAGGCCCCTGTCGAGATCCGGGGCACGCCCGATGACCAAGGGCGCTACGCGCTCGACGGCAAGGCATATGTCCGCATCGACGGCAAAGCCTACGAACAGTTCTACGATCGCGCCATCAGGCGCTGGCGGATCAGGCATCCCCGCGAGCCGCAGGCCTGGCAGCCGGTGCTGACCCACAACGGCGCCGGTGCCTGGCGTCATGCATTGGAAAACCCGCTGGCCTGGGATCGGCGCACGCTGTTGCGGCGTGTGGGGCACATCGGCGATGCCTATTCGGATGAGCAGTTGCTCAGGATCGCCGACATCGGCGGCGTCAGCGACGACGCCTTGCGCAAGATGCACTTGGACAAACTGCCGCCGGTGGCGGAACTGGCCGACGCGATACGCCTGTTTGACGTCGACCGTGAGGTGACGCAGGTGATCGATCAGGTACACAACGGGCACAGCATCGATGAACGTTACCTGCATGCGTTGAGTCTGCTGACCCGGTCGCCGCACTGGCCCGCCGGCAGAAAGCTCGAGGTGTTCGCCGACCCGCGCCGGACAGGCATTCCCGTCGTCTACGGCGGTGAGCGTGCACCGTCTGCCGAGCCGGCGAAGGGGCCGATCCGGGTGAGCCTCCAGAACATCCTGGCCGGTGAATTGCCCATGCGCATCCTTGCGGAGCTGGATGAGGCCGAGATCGCCGGACTGTTGGGGGACGAAGCCGCGCAGAAACGGGTCTGGCGTCCCCAGACGTTGCGCGACGGGTTGGCCGCCCATCTCCGGGCCCGTCGGGTCGAACTGTTCGAGCGCATTGACCGCAGCGGCGCCTCGGCGGATCCCGAGGTCGAGGCGTTGCGGCGGGCCTGGCCGAGGCTCCGTGATGCCGCTGCGCAGGAAGTGCTCGCGGACGCCGACAGCGATGCCTTCGCCGGCTTCAGGGCGACCGGCCAGGTGCGGGGCAAGATGCTGGCGCAAACGCGTTGGCATGCGCGGCGTGGGCGCCTGACCAGGGCGCTGTCCGGGCTGCACATGGACAATATGATGACCACGGATGCCCGGCGGCTGGCCTTGCACGCGTTGGCGCGGTTGCCGGGTTGGCCCGTTGACCTGCGGCTGGAGATCCATGAAGGGCAGTTCGCAGGACGGCTGGTCGATGGCCTCGGCAGCGAATCGGCCGTCCTGCGCAGCCATGTGGTGAAAAGAGGCCCGGTGTACCTGGCGCTCGATGGGCAAGGCCGAAGCCTGTCTCAACCCTTCGATTCGTCCGGCGATTTTTTCGCGGCTGTCGCGCAGGCCTTGCCGGTGCAGGTTCGCCAGGCCCTGGGCCTGTCCGTTGCGCAGCAGGGCGCGGAACTGCGGCGCGCCATCGGCAACTACGCCGTCGGGCACATCGATGAGTGCGTGCAGGTGTTGGCGACGCGTGGCGCGACACGCCGCCGGTTCAGGCCGGCGCAGAGAGTCGGTCGGTATCGTGTGGGTTATCCCGCCAGCGGCGAAGGGGCGCTCGGCAATGCCGGCCTGAACGCCAGGTTGCTCGGGCAACTGCTTTGCCTTTATCCGGACATGACGATCGCAGAGGCCAATGGCGCCCTGCTCGAAAGGCTCAGGGCAGGGCTGGACGACGCCCGGATTCAGCGTTGGCTTGAAGGCCTTTGGGAGGAATGGACCGGGCTGGAAAGGGATCTGGAGGCGTGGGCCGGCCTGCGCGAGGACCACCCGATACGTCATCGCATGGCCAAGGACCTGGAGCGAAGCTGGCGCTCGACGCCTTTTGTCAAAGAGAGCCCGGCCTTTGGCCGGCTCGATCTGCTCAGTGACGGAACGCTGCCGGCATTGTCGACCGCGTTCACTCATGTGACCGAGCTGCGGTTGCGCGCCGTTACGGCCGCCGACCCCGCCATTCAACGGTTCCTGCGCCAGTTCCCGGCGCTGGAAAGCCTGGAATTGCCTGGGGCCCAGCTGCTTCGCCTGGATGTCTCCGCCATGCCGCGCCTGCGGCGCCTGATGCTCAACGGCTCGCGCCTGCTCCAGGCTTGGCCGCAGGGGGCCGAGGGGCTGCGCCATCTGAGTTGGGTAGACCTGCGCGATACCGCCATCGGCGAGCTGCCTGCGCAAGTGCTGGCGCGCGATGACCTGCTGCTCAACACCAACCTGAGCGGAGCGGCGCTGTCCGCGCAGGGACGGATGCAACTGCAAGGGGCGCACGAACGCTGCGAACTCGCACTCGGCCTGCCCCGCGGCGTGCTCAAGAGGTTCTTTCTGGAACCCGTTCCCGAACCGGATGCGCGCCCCTTCGAAAACGGCACGTTGCTCGCCGGCAGGCTGCTGCCGTGGCCGGCTCCGTTGCCGGCCGGCGAGGGTGAACCGTCCTTTGTCGCACGCCTGCGCAGGATCGACGCCGCCTTGAGCGAGGATGAGGCGGCGGTGCGGGTACAGGGACTGCGTGCCGGCGCTACGGACGAACAGGTCGGTCTGGTTCTCAATGAATGGGAGCTGCACTTCGAATCGCTGACGCGTGAACTCAACGGCTGGATCTTTTCCCGGCGCACCGGCAGTGCGTTGCAGCACGGGCGATGGACCTCGTCGCAGGGGCGCGCAGAGGCCGCCAAGGCGATCATCGCGTGCTGGACGGAGGGACTGGCCGGCGTCGGGGCTGAGGGAGGCCCACGTCTGGATCTCTCACCTTTTCGCGGGCTGGGGGTGCTGCCCCGGCTGCCTGCCGGTTTCGCCCACGTCCGGAGCCTGCATTTGCGCGAGCTCGGCCTGAACGAAGCGGATCTGCAAGGGTTCCTTGCGCCGTTCAGCGGACTGCGCTCGCTGGAGCTGGGCCTCAATGAGCTGCGGCGCTTGCCGACGGCCGTCGCCGCAATGACGGCGCTGGAGTCGCTGGGGTTGTCCGGCAATCGTCTCGACGATCTCCAGGGCGTCATCCAGGATCTGGGGGCTGCGCACCGGCTGACCACGCTCACATTGAGCTATAACCGACTCCGGTCCGTCGACGGCGACGTCCTGCAGGCTTTGCGGAGGCTGGAACAACTGGACCTGAGCTACAACCAGCTGAGGCGTTTCGACGGCTCGCTTCCTGAGTCGCTGAGCAGCTTGCGGCTCAACGGCAACGACCTGCGGCAATGGCCCGACAGCGTTTTGGCTGCACCGCGTCTGGAGGCGTTGAGTCTGGTCGGAAACCCCATCAGGGAGATTCCCGCCAAGGCATTCGACGGCAGCCATGACCGCTTGCTGGCAGGGACACGAATCTACGGAGCCGTGCGCACGCTGTCGACCGAGAGCCTGCTGCGCATTCGGGCTTACATGGAAAGGACCGGTGCCTCCAGCGCGCTCGGGATGTCCCGTGAGCGGCTGGAAGACTGGATCGAGGATCAGGAGGGAACGTCAGACGAGTCGTCCGGCGACAGTTCCGGCCTGGAGGAATGAAGGCGGGCGGGGCGGAACCGGGCAGGGCGGCCCTTGTGCCGTGTGCGGGCACAAGGGCCGACGCGGGCCTCAGTCGTCGTAGCCCAGGTTCGGCGCCAGCCAGCGTTCGGTGACGCTCAGTTCCTGGCCCTTGCGCGAGGTGTAGCTCTGCACCTGGTCCTTGTCGACCTTGCCCACGGCGAAGTACTGCGCCTGCGGGTGGGCGAAGTACCAGCCGCTGACCGCCGCCGCCGGGAACATCGCGTAGTGCTCGGTGAGGAACACGCCGCTGCGGCCGGCACGCATCTCGCTGGACTCGGGGTCGAGCAGGGCGAACAGCGTGGCTTTCTCGGTGTGGTCCGGGCAGGCCGGGTAGCCCGGCGCCGGACGGATGCCGGAGTACTGCTCCTTGATCAGCGCTTCGTTGTCCAGGGCTTCGTCCTTGGCGTAGCCCCAGTGCTCCTTGCGCACCTGTTCGTGGAGCCACTCGGCGCAGGCCTCGGCCAGGCGGTCGGCCAGGGCCTTGACCATGATCGAGTTGTAGTCGTCGCCGGCGTCCTGGTAGGCCTTGGCCACTTCCTCGGCGCCGATGCCGGCGGTGGTGATGAAGCCGCCCACGTAGTCGGTGACTTCGCTGTCCTTCGGCGCGACGAAGTCGGCCAGGGAGAAGTTCGGCTTGCCGTCGGTCTTGATGGTCTGCTGACGCAGGTGGTGCAGGCGGGCCAGCGGCTTGCCGTCGTCGCCGTACAGTTCGATGTCGTCGTCATGCACCTGGTTGGCCGGCCAGAAGCCGAACACCGCGCGGGCGCTGATCAGCTTCTCGTCGATCAGTTTGCTCAGCATCTCCCGGGCGTCCTTGTACAGCACGGTGGCGGCTTCGCCGACCACTTCGTCCTCGAGGATGCGCGGGAACTTGCCGGCCAGGTCCCAGGAGATGAAGAACGGCGTCCAGTCGATGTACTCGGCCAGCACGTTCAGGTCGATGTCGTCCAGCACCCGGGTGCCGGTGAAGGTCGGCTTGACCGGCGCGTAGGCGGCCCAGTCGAACTGCGGCTTCTTGGCGATGGCCGCCGCGTAGCTCAGGCGTTCGGTGCGGGCGCTGCGGTTGGCGGTGCGCTCGCGCACGTCGACGTATTCGGCGCGGGTCTTCTCGACGAAACCGGCCTTCAGCTCCTTGGACAGCAGTTGGGTCGCGACGCCCACCGCGCGGGAGGCGTCGGTGACGTAGACCACCGCATCGTTGCTGTACTTGGGCTCGATCTTCACGGCGGTGTGCGCCTTGGACGTGGTCGCGCCACCGATCATCAGCGGCAGGTGGAAGTCCTGGCGCTGCATCTCGCGGGCCACGTGCACCATTTCGTCCAGCGACGGGGTGATCAGGCCGGACAGGCCGATGATGTCGCACTTCTCGTCGCGGGCCACCTGGAGGATCTTCTCCGCCGGCACCATCACGCCCAGGTCGACGATGTCGTAACCGTTGCAGCCCAGCACCACGCCGACGATGTTCTTGCCGATGTCATGGACGTCGCCTTTCACGGTGGCCATCAGGATCTTGCCCTTGGCCTCCGGCTTGTCGCCTTTTTCCAGTTCGATGAACGGGATCAGGTGGGCCACGGCCTGTTTCATCACGCGGGCGGACTTCACCACCTGCGGCAGGAACATTTTGCCGGCGCCGAACAGGTCGCCGACGATGTTCATGCCCGCCATCAACGGGCCTTCGATGACTTCGATCGGGCGGGCGAACGACAGGCGCGACTCTTCGGTGTCTTCGACGATGTGGGTGGTGATGCCCTTGACCAGCGCATGCTCCAGACGCTTGTTGACGTCCCAGCTGCGCCACTCTTCGGTTTCGGCTTCCTTGACGCTGCCGTCGCCCTTGAACTTGTCGGCGATGGCGAGGAGGGCGTCGGTGGCGTCCCCGTTGCGGTTGAGGATCACGTCCTCGACGGCGTCGCGCAGCTCCTGCGGGATCTGGTCGTAGATCTCCAGCTGGCCGGCGTTGACGATGCCCATGGTGAGGCCGGCGCGGATCGCGTACAGCAGGAACACCGAGTGGATGGCTTCGCGCACCGGGTTGTTGCCGCGGAACGAGAACGACACGTTGGACACGCCGCCGGAGCTCAGGGCGTACGGCAGCTCATCGCGGATGTAGGCGCAGGCGTTGATGAAATCGACGGCGTAGTTGTTGTGCTCTTCGATGCCGGTGGCGACGGCGAAGATGTTCGGGTCGAAGATGATGTCTTCCGGCGGGAAGCCGACTTCGTTGACCAGGATGTCGTAGGAGCGCTTGCAGATTTCCTTCTTGCGCGCCTCGGTGTCCGCCTGGCCGACCTCGTCGAACGCCATCACCACCACGGCGGCGCCGTAGCGCTTGCACAGCTTGGCGTGGTGGATGAACTGCTCGACGCCTTCTTTCATGCTGATCGAGTTGACGATGCCCTTGCCCTGGATGCACTTGAGGCCGGCTTCGATCACGTCCCACTTGGAGGAGTCGATCATGATCGGGACGCGGGAGATGTCCGGCTCGCCGGCGATCAGATTGAGGAAGGTCACCATGGCCTTCTTCGAATCGAGCATGCCCTCGTCCATGTTGATGTCGATCACCTGGGCGCCGGCCTCGACCTGCTGCAGGGCGACTTCCAGGGCCTCGGTGTAGTTGTCCTCGCGGATCAGGCGGGCGAACTTGGCGGAGCCGGTGATGTTGGTGCGCTCGCCCACGTTGACGAACAGCGAGCTGCGGTCGATGGTGAACGGCTCCAGGCCCGACAGGCGGCAGGCCTTGGGGATGTCCGGGATCTGCCGCGGCGCGTAGCCGGCCACGGCCTTGGCGATGGCTTCGATGTGCCCCGGCGTGGTGCCGCAGCAGCCGCCGACGATGTTGAGGAAGCCGCTCTGGGCGAATTCTTCGATGACTTTGGCGGTGTCCGCCGGCAGCTCGTCGTACTCGCCGAATTCGTTCGGCAGGCCGGCGTTCGGGTGCGCCGAGACGTGGGTGCTGGCCTTGTCCGACAGCTCTTCCAGGTACGGGCGCAGCTCGCGGGCGCCGAGGGCGCAGTTCAGGCCGACGGAAATCGGCTTGGCGTGGGCCACGGAGTTCCAGAACGCTTCGGTGGTCTGGCCCGACAGGGTGCGGCCGGAGGCGTCGGTGATGGTGCCGGAGATCATGATCGGCAATTCGAGGTTCAGCTCCTCGAACACCCCTTGCACGGCGAAGATCGCGGCCTTGGCGTTGAGGGTGTCGAAGATGGTCTCGATCAGGATCAGGTCGGCGCCGCCCTCGATCAGGCCTTTGGTGGCCTCGGTGTAGTTCTCCACCAGCTCGTCGAAGGTGACGTTGCGGTAGCCGGGGTTGTTCACGTCGGGCGACAGCGAGCAGGTGCGGCTGGTCGGGCCGAGGACGCCGGCGACGAAGCGCGGCTTGTCCGGGTTCTCCAGGGTTTTCGCGTCGGCCACCTTGCGGGCCAGGCGGGCGCCTTCTACGTTGAGTTCGTAGACCAGCTCTTCCATGCCGTAGTCGGCCATGGAGATCCGGGTGGCGTTGAAGGTGTTGGTCTCCAGGATGTCGGCGCCGGCGTCCAGGTAGGCCTTTTCGATGCCGCCGATCACGTCCGGACGGGTCAGCACCAGCAGGTCGTTGTTGCCCTTGACGTCGCTCGGCCAGTCGGCGAAGCGCTTGCCGCGGTAATCCTGCTCCTCGAGCTTGTAGCTCTGGATCATCGTGCCCATGCCGCCGTCAAGTATCAGGATGCGCTCTTTGAGTGCTTGCTTGAGGGCCTGGAGGCGGACGCTGCGATCGGACATTGGGACTACTCGAAAAGACCATGACGAAGGGCCGGAATCATAACAAACCTGCGCGGATTTAGAGCATGCGGCGCATTTGCATGAATATCGCTCATGTTGGAGCGGGCGTGCCGGCGGTAGAATCGCGCGGTTTTCTACAGGATCGGGATCAGGGACATGTCGTACCGCGTCATCAGCATCGTGTTGCTGTTTTTGAGCTTTGGCGCGGCGGCGCAGGGGACGGCCATTTCCTACACCCGCGACATCCAGCCGATCTTCACCGAGAAGTGCGTGGCCTGCCACGCCTGCTACGACTCCGCCTGCCAGCTGAACCTGGGCAGCGGCGAGGGCGCGGCCCGCGGCGCCAGCAAGATGCCGGTCTACGACGGCGAACGCACCCAGGCCGCGCCGACCACACGGCTGTTCTATGACGCCTTCGGCAAACGGCAATGGCAGGAGAAGGGCTTCTATTCGGTGCTCGACGCCCAGGGCAGCCAGGCCGCGCTGATGGCGCGCATGCTGGAGCTGGGCCACAGGACGCCCCTGCAACCCAACGCCAAACTCCCTGAAGACATCGTGCTCGGCCTGCAGCGCGAGAACCTATGCGCCATGCCGGCCGAGTTCGACGGCTATGCCGCCAGCCATCCGAAGGAAGGCATGCCGCTGGCCGTGACCGGCCTGACCCAGCAGCAGTACCAGACCCTGCAGCGCTGGCTGGCGTCCGGCGCGCCCATCGACGAGCAAGGGCTGGCGCCGAGCGCCAAGGAGGCGATGCAGATCGTGCAGTGGGAAAACCTGCTCAACACCCCCGGCGCCCGGCAGAGCCTGGTGGGACGCTGGTTGTTCGAACACTGGTTCCTGGCGCACATCTACTTCAAGGACGGCGAGCCGGGGCATTTCTTCCAGTGGGTGCGTTCGCGCACGCCGACCGGCCAGCCGATCGACCTGATCAACACCCGCCGCCCCAACGACGATCCGGGCACCCAGGTGTACTACCGCCTGTGGCCGGTGCAGGGGGTGATCGTGCACAAGACCCACATCACCTATCCGCTGAGCGCGGCCAAGCTGGCCCGGGTCAAGAGCCTGTTCTACAACGGCAAGTGGCAGGTGCACGCCTTGCCGGGCTACGGGCCCCAGAGCCGGGCCAACCCGTTCGCCACCTTCGAGGCGATCCCGGCCCAGGCGCGCTACCAGTTCATGCTCGACAACGCCGAATACTTCGTGCGCACCTTCATCCGCGGGCCGGTGTGCCGCGGGCAGATCGCGACCGACGTGATCCGCGACAACTTCTGGGCGCTGTTCCAGGCCCCGGAGCACGACCTGTACATCACCGACCCGAACTACCGCGGCCAGGCCACGCCGCTACTGGCGATGCCGGGGCAGAACGACGACGTCGGCAGCGTGCTGAGCCTGTGGCACGACTACCGCAACAAGCGCAACCAGTACGAAGCCCTGCGCCGCGACAGCTACGCCGAGCTGCCCGCACCGAGCTGGTCGACGCTGTGGGCCGGCAACGACAACGCGCTGCTGAGCATTTTCCGCCACTTCGACAGCGCCTCGGTCACCAAGGGCCTGATCGGCGAGGTGCCGCAGACGATGTGGCTGTTCGACTTCCCGCTGCTGGAGCGCACCTATTACCAGTTGGCGGTCAACTTCGATGTGTTCGGCAACGTCTCCCACCAGGCGCAGACGCGCCTGTACTTCGATTTGATCCGCAACGGCGCCGAGCAGAACTTCCTGCGCCTGATGCCCGCCGACTCCCGTGAAGGCTATCTGGACGATTGGTATCAGAGCAGCGGCCAGTTCAAGATGTGGCTCGACTACGAGGCCATCGACGACGACAAGCCGACCGCGCTGAAGCTCGACGCCAAGGACCCGAAACGCGATTTCGCCCGGCAGTTGCTGGCCCGCTACGGCGAACTGAATGCGCGGCCCGACCCGATCAACCGTTGCGAGGACGCCTATTGCTCGCGGCCGAACATCGACCCGGCCCTGCAGAACGCCGAGCAGGCCCTGAGCCGCCTGGCGTCGCGCCCGGCCGCCGGGCTCAAGGTGATCGACCAGTTGCCGGAGGCGACCCTGCTGCGCGTCGAGACCGCCAGCGGCAAGCGCGAGGTCTACAGCCTGCTGCGCAACCGCGCCCACAGCAACGTGGCGTTCCTGCTCGGCGAGTCGCTGCGCTACCAGCCGGGGCTCGACACGCTGACGATCTATCCGGGCGTGCTCACCAGCTATCCGAACTTCATGTTCAATCTTCCGGCGGATCAGGTGTCGGCGTTCGTCGATGCGATGGAAAACGCGAAGGATCAGGAACAGTTCGAGAACATCGTTGAACGCTGGGGCATCCGCCGCAGCCATCCGCAATTCTGGTTCTATTTCCACGACCTGAGCCGTTACATCCACGACACCGATCCGGTGGAAGAGGGCGTGCTGGACATGAACCGCTACGAGAACCTCTGAACCGGCTGTGCCGCAACCCGAACGGTGGGGGCCAGCCTGCTGGCGATGACGCCGGTGGCGGCTCCTGCAGGGTGAGGGCGGCCCCCCGGCGATTTGCGAACTATTCCTACGTAAATACTAGGACTTTGTCCCGGGCTCCGATTGGCGTAAACTCCGCCCAAGCCTGCGAGGAGTTTCCATGACCGCTATCACCATCACCGACGCCGCCCACGATTATCTGGCTGATCTGCTTTCCAAGCAGAACACCCCGGGCATCGGCATCCGCATCTTCATCACCCAGCCTGGCACCCAGTACGCCGAAACCTGCATTGCCTACTGCAAGCCGGGCGAAGAGAAACCCGAAGACAAGGCGCTGGGGCTCAAGAGCTTCACCGCCTACATCGATTCGTTCAGCGAAGCGTTCCTCGACGATGCCGTCGTCGACTACGCGACCGACCGCATGGGCGGCCAGCTGACCATCAAGGCACCGAACGCCAAGGTGCCGATGGTCAACGAAGACAGCCCGATCAACGAACGCATCAACTACTACCTGCAAACCGAGATCAATCCGGGTCTGGCCAGCCACGGCGGCCAGGTCAGCCTGATCGACGTGGTCGACGACGGCATCGCCGTGCTGCAGTTCGGCGGCGGCTGCCAGGGCTGCGGCCAGGCGGACGTGACCTTGAAGGAAGGCATCGAGCGCACCCTGCTCGAGCGCATTCCGGAGCTCAAGGGCGTTCGCGACGTGACCGACCACACGCAGAAAGAAAACGCCTACTACTGAGTCAGGCTACGCCCCCTGTGGCGAGGGAGCTTGCTCCCGCTCGGCTGCGAAGCAGCCGCAACCCGGCCAGCGCATTTTACCGTGATGAATGCGCTGGCCGGTGTTGGGATCGCTGTGCGATCCAGCGGGAGCAAGCTCCCTCGCCACAGTCGTTTCAGGGTCTGTAGAGGTGCGCATGCCCTGCACGGTACAGCGACGATTCGCTGAAGTGGTCGCTGCCCAGCACCCGCCCCACGATGATCAGCGCCGTGCGCCGAAAGCCCTTGGCGGCCACTTTGACGGCGATGTCCTCCAGCGTCCCCACCACCCAGTCCTGATCCGGCCAGCTCGCCCGGTGAACCACGGCGATCGGGCAGTCCTTGCCGTAATGCGGCAGCAGTTCGCCGACGATCTTTTCCAGATGGTTGACCCCCAGATGGATGGCCATGGTCGCGCCGTGCTGCGCCAGGCTGCCCAGTTCCTCTCCGGCCGGCATTGCGGTCTTGTCCGCGTAGCGGGTCAGGATCACGCTCTGCGACACGTCCGGCAGGGTCAACTCGGCCTCCAGCAGTGCGGCGCACGCCGCGGTGGCGGTCACGCCGGGCACGATCTCGAACGGAATGTTCAGCTCGCGCAGCCAGCGGATCTGTTCGCCGATGGCGCCGTACAGGCTCGGGTCGCCGGAATGCACCCGGGCGACGTCCTGGCCGTTGGCGTGGGCGGTCTTGATCAGGTCGATGATCTGTTCCAGGTGCAGTTCGGCGCTGTTGACCACGCTGTCGGCCCGATGCCCCTCCAGCACCGCCGCCGGCACGAGCGAGCCTGCGTAGATGATCACCGGGCAGCTGCGGATCAGCCGTTGGCCCTTGACGGTGATCAGTTCCGGATCGCCGGGGCCGGCGCCGATGAAGTAGACGGTCATTGTTCCATCCTGAAAAAAGGAGCGGTGCGGGGCGTCACGAGCGTCCCGCATGAACGGCGCTCATGATCGAAAGCGGGGATTATCGGGAATTCAGGCCGCGCCGGCCAATGCCAGTGTGGCCTGGGCGTACTTCTGCCGCGGAATCAGCAGTTTCGCCGGTGCCTGGTTCAACTGTTCGGCCAGCGCCAGCGCTGCGCTTTCCGCCACGCCGTAGCAGCCGGTGCGCTCGAAGGCGATCTGCGAGTGATGGCTCAGGCGCGGCCGGTAGCCGGCCAGTTCCTCGCTGCTGAAGTACAGCAAGGGCAGCGCCAGTTGCGTGGCCAGTTCCCGCAGGCCGGGTTCGTCGCGCTTGAGGTCGATGCTGGCCAGCGCCTTGACCGCCGCCAGCTCGATGCGATGGGCCTGCAAGGCCTGTTCGAGCAGCGCGAGCAGCGTCTCGGCCGGGCAGCCGCGCTGGCAGCCCAGGCCGACCACGAGGGTCGGCGCTGCGCCGTCGGCGGTCATGCGTGGTACTGGCCTTCGCTCTTGCGGCGGAACAACCAGGCGCTGATCAGGCCCAGGGCCAGCCAGAACGCGACGTTGGTCAGCTGCGAAGCGATCTTGAATTGCGCCTCAAGCGCCTCGGGGGCGAGCATCGAGTGCACCTCCGGTTGCGGTGCGCCGATCACATGGGGCACGGCCAGGATGGCGGCGCCGAGGATCTTCATCAGCCAGTGGCGGCTGAAGGCGATCAGGGCCAGGCCGACGGCGGTGGAGGCTGCGGTGCCGATCCACCACATCTGCCGCGAGGCCAGGTCCGCGGCGGCGGTGCCGGGCAGTTCGGGCGGCAGGCCCAGGGTCGGCGCCAGCACGAAGGTGGCGTAGCCGGCCAGGCCCCAGAGCAGACCCTGGGAGGTCTTGGTCGGTGTGCGCAGGGTGTAGAGGCCGGCCAGCATCAGGGCGAAGCCCACGGCCACCACCAGGTTGCCGCCGGTGGTCGACAGCACGCGCTGCCAGCCGTCTTCCGGCTCCCAGGCTTCGGCGTCATGGGTGTGGGCCGGGGTGCCGGCGGCGTGTTCGTGGACTTCGGCGACCGGTTCGGCCTTCTCGTAGGTCTCGGCCTGCAGAATCAGCGGGGAGACCCAAAAGCTTTGCAGCAGGGTGAGCAGCAGGGCGGCCAGCAGGCCGGTGAACCCGGCGGTCCGGGCAATGCGCTTGATCATGTCGGCAGGTCTCAGTGGCACGGGAACGCGGCGCTGTGGCGGGTATCGTGGGCGGCGTTGTGCACCGCTTCGATGTGCGAGAACCCGGCGAAGTAGACGAGGCAGGCCCCCAGGATCGACGCGCAGACGGCGGCGGTCAGGCGTTGGCTCAGGGTGGTGGTGCCGGCGGGGCTCTTGTCAGTGCTGCCGGTGCTGGTGATGATCGACATGGCGCTTCCCTCTGTGGTGTCAGCGGGTGAATAGAGCGCATGGAAACCCTGCGGGACGGGCACGCAGGGTTCGAACAGCGCCCGCCCACCGCGGGTTTGTTATGTTCAGCGGCGCAGGTGCGCGCTGTGCGTTGCGGGCCGGTCTCCGGGCTCGCGAGGGGTTGGCGTCGGCCGACCTGCAAGCGTCACCTTCCCATGCCGCAGGCACAGTGGATCTGACGCTTCGCTCGCTTACCGTTGCGGGGGCAGCACCGGACTGACATGGCCTTAGAGTAAAGCACATGATTCACCGGTTTCCCGTTTCACCCTGTGAAGGGCACCCGTAACAAGTTGTGTAGGAGAGCATGGGCGCACGATCCGAGTCAATCGACGGCTAACGCAGGGCCAGCAGAACGTAGGCGCCCAGCGCGATCAGAAAGGCGTAGTAGGACTTCATGCGCGTCAGGCCCAGCAGCCAGGCCAGCGCCACGGGCCCGATCCACAGGTGCGCCGACGGCTGCTGGCCGGCCAACGGCTGCAGCGAGCCGGCCAGCAGGCTGATCAGCATCGCGACGGAGGTGTATTTGCCCAACCGGTCGATGAACGCCCGGGCTCCGCCGGACAAACGTTCGACCTCCACCGCCAGCGGCAACAGCCGGCAGGCGGCCGACACCAGCGCGCAAATCAGCACGTACAGCCAGAAAACACTAGGTTCGGTCATAGGCGTAACTCGTCAGGACAGTGACCGCGAGCACCGCCATCAGGCTGATGTCGCCCAGCCACAGCAGGCTGGCCGCGGCGGCGAGCCCGGCGATCCATTGCGCGTGCAGGCTGTGCCGGTCGCGGGCCATCTTGCCCAGCGAAGCGCTGATGAAAATGGCGATCACCACGCTGACATGCTCCATCAGCCCGTTGTCGGCCAGGCTGGCGAAGCCGTAGCCGGCGGCGGTGCCGAGCAGGGCGGCGGCGTACAGCGCAAAGCACACGGTATTGGCGTAGGGGCGGCTGACCGGCCCTTGTTCCTTGCGGATCGACATCAGGGTGAAGGCCGCGTTGGCCATCACCGCCAAGGCAGGGACAAAGGACCTGACGGAGCCTTTGAGGCTGGATTTGAGGCTCAGGGTGAAGACCAGAAAGCGCAGGTTGATGCTCAGCGCCGAGACCAGCACCCCGAATGCGTTCAGCAGGTGCGCCGGCGTCTCCAGCAACGTCAGTTGCAACGGCGAGGCCATCACCGTGCCGCTGAACACCACCATCGACGGCAGGTCCAGGCCGTGGCGCCGGCCGAGCATGCCGATCAGGGTGAAGGTCAGCAGCAGCGAGAACACGAACGGCAACGCATCGCGCAGGCCGGTCGTGATCTCGCTGTGGGCTGCCGGTTCCGCCAGCGCGGACTCAGCGGGCATGGGCGCTCCGCCGTGCGCCCGCCAGCAGGTCCTCGACGCCGTCCTTGTAGGCCAGCGCCTTCTCCAGGTAGTACTCGGTGGAGAAGCGCGGGATGAACTCCTCGACCACTGCCACGCCGCGGTAACCGTTGACGGCAAAGCGGTTGAGCACATCGCTCAGGCGCAGGTTGCCTTCACCGATGGGCAGGTGCTGGTGGTGGGTGTCGTTGAGGTCGGCGATGTGCAGGTGGCGGGTCACCGGGGCCAGCTCGGCGATGGCCTGGAACAGGCTTTCGCCGTAGGGCATCAGCGAGCACAGGTGCGTCACGTCGATGGTCACGAAGCAGCCGGTCTCGCGATTGAAGCGCAAGTGCTCGCCGACGCTGAACACCGGGAACTTCGGCCGCTGGCCGCCCATGTTCTCCAGGCACAGGTCGATGCCGCGGGTGTCGACGCGCTGTTTGACTTCGTTGATCGCCACGATCAGGTTGTCCAGCAGTTCGGTGTTCTCCAACTGGTCCTTGTAGCCCGGATGGAACGTCACGCTGGTGGCGCCGGCCAGGCGCGAGAAGTCCACGGCGGCGCTCAGGCAGTCCACCGCCTGGCCCCGTTCGACCGGATCGGGCGAGCACAGGTTGTACTGGCGGCCCCACCAGCCGGCATGCACCGTCAGGGTGATGCCGTTCTGCTCGGTGAAGGCGCGAACCTGCCGTGCCAGTTCGTTGCGCGCCTGAACGCTCAGCGACCAGAACACGGTTTCGGCGTCCTCGCCGATCTCGAACTCCACGGCCCTGAAATGCCTGGACAGATCGGTGATCGACCCGAGGATGTCCGCCGGGTTGTCGTACACGTTGGTGGAGAAGGAGATCAGCGGGAAGTTCGGGCTGATCGGGCCGTCGATGTGGAACAGGGTCTCTTGGGTGCTCATTGCGCCAGTCCTTGGGTGGTGAAACGAGGGTGGGAGATCGCGGCGCCGAAGACGTTCGGGTCGTCCTCGGCGGCGCAGGCCAGCAGCACGTAGCCGTGCCGGTCGGCGGAGCGGCGGATGGGCCGGCCGAACTTGCCCTGGTCGAGCGTTGCGCGCAGGGCGAAGGGGTGGCGCAGCAGTTGATCGCGCAGGCGTTCGGGGTCGGTCGTGCCGTCGGTTTCGATGTAGCGGATCGCCATTTGCACGAACGCCTGCTCCGGGGCCGGCAGGTCGGTGCCGGTCATCGCCGCGAGGGTGCTGGCCGCCAGGTGCACGCCGGTGGTCTTCCAGACCATCTCCCAGATCTGGTCGCCGCCGAAGCGGGTCTGGGTTTCGATGAAGTGCAGGCGCGTGCCGTCGAGCTTGACCTCGGTGTGCGCCGGCCCCCAGCGGTTGCCCATGCGTTCGAGCAGCCACAGCACCGCGTCTTCGATCAGCGTGCGGCTGGCCTCGTCCAGCGCGGCAGGAAAGTCATGGCCGGTCTCGACATAACCCGGTGCGCCGCTGGTGTGCTTGCGGGTGATGCCGAGGATCCGGTGGCGGCCGTCGAGGCTCAGGGATTCCACGCTGTATTCGTCGCCGCCGGCGAACGCTTCGATCAGGTTGTGCCCTTGCAGCGGCAGGTCGTCGACGTCTTCGGGCCGGCTGACCGCGTAGACCCCCTGGCTGCCCGAGCCGCTGACCGGTTTGACGATCGACGCGCCGTGGCGCTCGACGAAGGCGCGCACGTCCTCGCGGCTGTCCGCCGCTGCGCAGTGCAGTTCGTACGGGCTGCCTTGCAGGAGCCTTCGGAACAGCAGCTTGTCGCGGCTGACCTCGACGCTGCGCACGCTGTTGTGCGGGATGCCCAGCCGTTCGCCCAGCAGCGAGGCCGGCAGCAGGCCCAGTTCGGAGAACGACACCACGGCGTCGAACGGCCGTTGACGGTGCAGGCGCTCGACCGTGTCGCCGTAGCCGGCCAGGTCCGCGATGTTGGGCGTCAGCACCAGCGCCGCATGCTCGCGCTGATAGTCCGACAACTGGTCGGGTTGCTGCACCAGGGTGAAATGGAAGCGGTGCGCGGTGTCCCAGTCCAGTCCCGAATCCCGCCCGCCGATCAGCAGGACACGTTTGGCAGGCTCCAGGTCGGCGCGCTCGCCATAGACATCGATGTCGGTGACCGCCAGCAGCGATTCGCGCAGCCGGGCCGTGTCGGGCTGGCGGAACTCGACGTACAGGTAGTTCTGGAACCCGTTGCTGGCCGGGCCGATGGCGTCGCCCGGCGCGGCGTAGGCGTACCAGCGCTGGAAGCCCGGCAGGCTACGCAGGCGCTGGGCGTGATGGAGGCCGTCGTAGGTGCGGATCGTCCGGGCGAAGGGCGTGGCGATTCCGAACGGTTGCGGGACGTCGCTGGGCTGAGGCAGTGCTTCGCCGGACAGGGCACGGTGATAGCAGACATCCAGCGGCAGTTGCCACGCCTGGCGGATCACGTGGATCCGGCTGCCGCCGGGCCGCGCGCCGACCTCCAGGATCCTCGGTCCGCGTGCGGTGAGGATGAACTCGACATGGGCGAACGTGCCCTTGAGGCCGAGGGCCTGCACGGCGTCGTGGGCCAAGCGGTGGCATCGCGCTTTGAGCGACGCATCCGGTTCGAGGGTCGAGGGCGTGTAGCGGGCGAAGTGGTGGAAGTCGTCCCGGCCGATGTCGACCCCGGCGATCACATCAACGATGGGAAAGCTGCTGATGTTGCCGTCGGGACCGATGGCGCAATCGATCGAATGGTTGGAGCCGTGCAGGTATTCCTCCAGCAGCAGTTGGTCGGTTTCCCGCTGCTTGCCGGCGACGTAGCGTTGCAGCGCCGGCCATTCGCGGCGGCTGTAGTCCAGCAACTCCTGGCGGTCGCGGATGCAGCGCACGAACAGGCTGCTGTACAGGTTCGCAGGCTTCAGGACGAACGGGTAGGGCAGCGCATCCGGTGCGGCGAGCAGTTCGTCGATGCCCGTTTCGCGGGAGATCACGTGCAGGTCGGGATTGGCGGACGCCTGGAAACGCTCGCGCTGCAGCACCTTGTCCAGCGTGTGCTCGACGTTGCGGTGCAGATGGGCCAGGGCCGGCACCGCCGCGCACAGGCGGCCCGTGACGGCGACATAGCCTTCACGGAAGTTCAGCACGCTGGTGAACCCGTGCTCATCCAGCAGTCGCTGGGTCAGGTCGATCAGTTCCGGGGTCAGGCCCTTGGAAAAGTCGTAACGGGCCACCGGCGGCACCCTGGCCGCGTCGGCGATCTTGCTGGTGGCGCGGCTGTCGGCGATCAGCAGCGGCGTGATGCCTTCGGCGATCAAGCCTTCGTATTCGCCGTCGCGGATGTTGCCGACAATCAGGCAAGCGGCTGCGCTCATCGGCAGGACTCCTCGTCGAAACTGTAGTGAACCCGGTTCAACCGGTGACAGATGTGGGCCAGGCGGATCCGGTCGGCGGCGTTGACGCTGTCCGTCAGCACGTTGCGGATGATGTGGGCGAGGGCGTCCAGGTCTTCGCCGGTGATCCCCAGGCGGGTGATTTCCTGCACACCGAAACGCAGGCAGTCGCGCCCGTCGATGCGTTTGTTGTTGACCCGTATCCCCAGCTCGTTGAGCTGTTGCGCCGCGTGCTGGCTGAAGGTGCCTTCGAGCAGCAACATATGGGTGTCGGTGGCGTGCGCCGTCCAGCCCGGCAGCCCGGTCAGCGCATCGTGCAACTGGCGGGCGTTGGCGCACATGCGTTCGGCATAGGCCTGGCCGTAGCGTTCCATCTCCATCAGGGTGACGAACAGTTGCAGCAGGCCGGGCAGGTTGGGGGAGGACACCAGCGCGCCCCCGACGTTGTGCTCGATCTGCCGGGCCAGGTCGGCGCGTCGGCAGACGATCAGCGCCCGGTGCGGGCCCGGCAGGGATTTGTGGGTGTTGCCCTGGAGGATGTCCGCGCCTTCGTCGAGCGGGTTGGGATAGGCCTGGCCGGCGATCAGCCCCAGCGTGTGGGAGGCGTCGCAGATGATCAGCGTGCGGTCGAGGCCGCGCCGGTTGAGCAGCTTGCGCAGTGGCCTGACGGCGATCGCCCGGGTGGTCAGGCCATGGTCGAGCAGCACGGCGGCCGGCGGTTGCCCGAGCGTCTGAAGGTGCGCATCGAAGGCGTCGAGATCGATCTGGCCGTCCGTGCCGAGCCCGAAAAACACGCTCTGCCGGCCGATCTTCTGCACCAGCGGTCCGGTGGCGAAATGGCCGCCGCTTTCGGGCGCCAGGGACATCACGATGTCCGCCGGGACGGTCAGCGCCGCCAGCACGCTCAAGGTGCAGTGGACGCCGGACAGCACGCGGTACTCGACGAACTCGGCGTTGAACATCGTCTGGGCGGCGCGGGTCGCGAGCGCCTTCAGCGTTTCGACCTCGGGGAAGTGTTCGACCTGCATCCCGCCGAACTCGGCGGCGTAGCGATGGCCCGCAATCGGCCGGACGTTGAACAGGTAACGGTCGTAATGGCGGTTTTGCCCCAATGCCCGGGCCGTGTCGGACAACACATTTTCATTGGCGGTCAGGGACACTGTCGAAGTTCGGCGCGTCAGGGCCTCTTCGAACTGTTCGATAATGAAACTGTGCGCGCTGGGCGCAACGGAGGGCACTGCATAAGTTGAATGGTTCATTAGTAATCCGCCAGGTCGAAGTCGATGATCAACATGTCGCGAGTGCTGCGATTAGAACTAATGCCTAACTTCTGCAGAGGGGAAACTTCGTGCAGAAGTATTCGGTCATTCAATACGACGGTTTCCAGGTAGTTCGTCAAAGTTGCGCTGAAAACATTGTCGCCGTTTTCGTTGAATATCCGGCTTTCGCCGCCGATCACATGCTGGCGCTGGATCAGGTGCTGAAAGACGAAATCGTGGCCGTCGCGGTGACGGCCTTCGGGGGTGGCCTGGCCTTCGCGGGTTTCGTCGCACAGGATGCGGAACTGATGGCAGGTCACCAGCCAGTCGCGGTGGCCGACCGCCAGGTCCATCAGCGCCAGGTCCGCCGCCAGCAGGCTGCGCAGCACGGGCGATCCGGTGAAGGCCGGCTCGCTGTGCGCATAGGTGCGCTGGACGCCGCCCAGCAGCGGGTTGTGGGACTGGGCCTGGAAGAAATGGCAGTCGTCGAGGGCCGTCCAGTGGCGTTCCCGCTGGCGGTACTCGAACTTGCAGATGCGCCGCTCGCGGCGGCCGTTCTCTGCGTTCAGGTAGGTGTCCGGCGGCAGGTTGTCCCAGGTGCGGTCGAAGGCGCGGCAGGCTTCGCGGCCCAATGACGCCACCTGAGCGGCCGGAAAATCGGTGCTGTCGGCGTAGTGGTCGTTGCGCAGCCGCTCAGACAGTTCGAACAGCACGGCACTGCCCGGCTGCCCGATGGCGCTACCGGCACTCATGGCGCAGGCACGCAGGCGGGTTTCAGAGGAATAGACAGGCGCGGACACTGACGATAATCAGGCATGCAAGAATTCCTTTCTTATGAAATACATATTCCTTATGTGGCTTTATGGTTCATTTCCTGTTTTGAATTATCAATTCTGTTTTTGTAAAGATATGTAATTCTGCTGTTCGGGCGCTCTAGTCCGAGGGAAAGCGGAGCGTAGGAAAAGTTTCTGTTTTGTGAACTTGTAGGAAATAACTTACGTTGAACTTTTTAAATGAGAAAGGGTCGCGGCCAATATATGAATAAATAAAGTCTATATAGCGATAATGCACCAGACATTGACCCGCCTGCCGACCATGCGTAGCCTTGCGCTTTCGAGGTTCTTCGGCGGCTGCCGAAGCTAAGAAGGGAACGCGGTCCAAGCCGCGGCTGCCCCCGCAACTGTGAACGGCGATGTTCGCTGCCATGCCACTGCAAGCCTGCTACAACAGGGCCGCGGGAAGGCGCAGCGGATGCCAGGCCCAAAGGCCGGCACGCCGTCAGCCAGGAGACCTGCCTCGACACAGATTCTCACTACAACCGGGCGGGGTGATCCGGTGGCGAACGCTCCCGGCACGCAAGTGCGTCGCCGGCTCTCGTCCCGCATGCCCGCCACCTCGCCAAAGGGCATCCGATGAAAACACTGGCCAAACTCCCCGTCACCATCGTCACCGGCTTCCTCGGCTCGGGCAAGACCACCCTGCTGCGGCACATGCTCGACAACGCCCAGGGCCGCCGCATCGCGGTGATCGTCAACGAGTTCGGCGAGCTGGGCATCGACGGCGAAATCCTCAAGCAATGCACCATCGGCTGCACCGAAGAAGAAGCCACCGGCCGCGTCTACGAACTGGCCAACGGCTGCCTGTGCTGCACGGTGCAGGAAGAGTTCTTCCCGGTGATGCGCGAGCTGGTGGCCCGTCGCGGCGACCTCGACCACATCCTGATCGAAACCTCCGGCCTGGCGCTGCCCAAACCGCTGGTGCAGGCCTTCCAGTGGCCGGAAATCCGCAACGCCTGCACCGTCGACGCGGTGATCACCGTGGTCGACAGCCCGGCCGTGGCCGCCGGCACGTTCGCCGCGTTCCCGGACCAGGTCGACGCCCAGCGCAAGCTCGACCCGAACCTGGACCACGAATCGCCTCTGCATGAGCTGTTCGCCGATCAACTGGCCAGCGCCGACCTCGTCATCCTCAACAAGGCCGACCAGGCCAGCGCCGAGGATCTGGCCCGCGTGCGCCTGGAAGTCGCCGAAGAGCTGCCGCCGGCGGTCAAGATCGTCGAAGCCAGCAACGGCCGCCTGCCGCTGGACGTGCTGATCGGCCTGGGCGCCGGTTCCGAGGAGCACATCGACGGACGCCACAGCCATCACGACCATCACCACGACGGCGATGACCACGACGACCACGATCACGACGCCTTCGATTCGATTTCCATCGAACTGCCGCAAGCCGACGAAAGCCTGCTGCTCGACGCCTTGACCCAACTGGTGGTTCAGCACGGCATCCTGCGGGTCAAGGGCTTCGCGGCGATCCCGAACAAGCCGATGCGTCTGCTGATCCAGGGCGTGGGCACCCGGTTCGACAAGCACTTCGACCGCCAGTGGGGCGCAGAAGAGGCGCGCATCACCCGTCTGGTGCTGATCGGCCAGAAACTGGACGCCGCCCAGCTCGAAGCGCAACTGCGCGCCGCGCTCAGCGTGTAAGCCATGCACCTGCTCAGGACCCAGCCCGGCGGTTTCGTGTCGGATGACAACATTGCCGACCTTGGACAGACCCCCGCCGAACTGGTGATCCTGTGCAGCGGCGACTCCAGCCTGGCGCTGCTCGCCGAAGCGGCGCAGCAGCTGCCCGACGACTATCCGAGCCTGCGCCTGGCCAACCCGATGCAGGTGCAGAACCACGCGTCGGTCGACCTGTACGTCGACGAAGTGCTGCGCCATGCCAAGGTCATTCTGATTTCCCTGCACGGCGGCATCGCCTATTGGCGTTACGGCGTCGAGCGTCTGGTGGAACTGGCCGGGCGCGGGGTGCAGGTGATCCTGGTGCCGGGCGACGACCGGCCCGACCCGGAGCTGAGCGGCCTGAGCACCGTCGGCGCCGAGGACCGCGACCGGCTCTGGCAATTCCTGCGCCAGGGCGGCCTGGGCAACGCGCTGGACTTCTTCCGTTGCCTGGCCAACCGCTGGCTGGATCGCCCCTACGCCTGGGGCGAACCGCAGGCCTTGCCGCGCACCGCGATCTATCACCCGCACAAAAGCACCGCCGCCCTGGGCGACTGGCAGGCCGATTGGCAAGCCGGCCGTCCGGTGGCGGCGGTGCTGTTCTACCGCTCGCACTTGCAGGCGGCCAACACGGCGTTCATCGATGTGTTCTGCCAGCGTTTGCAGGCGGCGGGGCTCAACCCGCTGCCCATCGCGGTGGCGAGCCTGAAGGAGCCGGGCTGCCTGGCGGTGGTCGAGGACTGGCTGGACGAAACCGAAACCGGCGTGATCCTCAACACCACCGGGTTCGCCCAGTCGAGCCCGGAAGCGCCGCACCTGCGGCCGTTCCGCCGCGACATCCCGGTGATCCAGGCCATCTGCGCCCAGGACAACGAACCCGGCTGGCGCGCCAGCGAGCAGGGCCTGGGCCCGCGGGACCTGGCGATGCACATCGCCTTGCCGGAGCTGGACGGGCGGATCATCAGCCGGCCGATCAGCTTCAAGGACCTGGCCTGGCGCAGCGAGCGCAGCCAGTCGGACGTCGTCTGCTACCGGGCGCAACCGGAACGCATGGATTTCGTCGCCGAACTGGCGCGGCGCTGGGCTGACCTGGCCCGTGTGCCGAACCGCGAAAAGCGCGTGGCGCTGATCCTGGCCAACTACCCGACCCGGGACGGGCGCATCGGCAACGGCGTCGGTCTGGATACGCCGGCGGCGGCGCTGAACATACTCCGGGCGCTTCATCAGAACGGCTATCCGCTGCCCGCCGAACTCCCGGCCAGCGGCACCGACTTGATCCGCCAGTTGCTCGGCGGCGTCAGCAACGACCTGGACACCCTCGACCAACGCCCCTGCCAGCAAAGCCTGGGCATGGACGAGTACCTGGCGATGTTCGACGCCTTGCCCGACGCCAACCGCGCGGCGGTGCTGGAGCGCTGGGGCACGCCGCAGCAAGACCCGATGTGCCGCGACAACCGCATGATGGTCGCCGGCCTGCGCTTCGGCCTGACCTTCGTCGGCATCCAGCCGGCACGGGGTTATCAGGTCGATCCGAGCGCGGTGTACCACGACCCGGACCTGGTGCCGCCCCACGGCTACCTGGCGTTCTATTTCTGGCTGCGCCGCACTTACGGCGCCCATGCGCTGATCCACGTCGGCAAGCACGGCAACCTCGAATGGCTGCCGGGCAAAGGCGTGGGGCTGTCCGACCAGTGCTGGCCGGACGCATTGCTCGGGCCTTTGCCGAACATCTATCCGTTCATCGTCAACGACCCGGGCGAGGGCGCCCAGGCCAAGCGCCGCACCCAGGCGGTGATCATCGACCACCTGATGCCGCCGCTGACCCGCGCCGAAACCTACGGCCCGCTGCGCAACCTGGAGTTGCTGGCGGACGAGTATTACGAAGCGCAACTGCTCGACCCGCGCCGCGCCCGCGAGCTGCAGCGCGACATCCTGCAACTGGTGCGCGAGACGCAGATCGACCGGGAACTGCAACTGGACGCCGCGCTCGACAGCGATGCGGATGCGGCGGTATGGCTGCCGCGTCTGGACACCTACCTGTGCGACCTTAAGGAATCGCAGATCCGCGATGGCCTGCACGTGTTCGGCGAGTCGCCCACCGGACCGCTGCGCACCGACACGTTGCTGGCCTTGCTGCGCATTCCGCGGGGCGACGGCAAGGGCGCGCAGTCGAGCCTGCTGCGGGCGCTGGCCAAAGCGTTCGGGCTGGGTTTCGACCCGTTGGATTGCGCATTGGCCGAACCGTGGGCGGGGCCGCGTCCGGATGAACTGCAAGCGGTCAGTGACGACGCCTGGCGCACCTGCGGCGACACCCGCGAACGCCTGGAACTGTTCGCCGCCCAGTTGATCGCCTCGACGACGACGTCCCCCGGTGGGAGCGGTGTGTCCGTGGAACGCAATGCTGAAGGCTCAACCGATTCACATCCAAAGGAACCTCGCTGGGCGCCGGTCAATGAGATCCTGGCGAACCTGCGCGAGGTCATTGCTCCGCGCCTGGACGCCTGTGGTCCTGCGGAGATGCGCGGCCTGCTCGATGCCCTGGACGGTCGCTTCGTGCCCGCCGGCCCCAGCGGCGCGCCGAGCCGCGGCCGCCTCGATGTGCTGCCCACCGGGCGCAACTTCTATTCGGTGGACGTGCGCAACCTGCCGACCACCACCGCGTGGCGCATCGGCTTCCAGTCCGCCAGCCTGATCCTTGAGCGGCACTTGCAGGATCACGGCGACCATCTGCGCCAGATCGGCCTGTCGGTGTGGGGCACGGCGACCATGCGCACCGGCGGCGACGACATCGCCCAGGCCATGGCGCTGATGGGCGTGCGTCCGGTGTGGGCCACCGGCAGCCAGCGGGTGGACGATTTCGAGATCCTGCCGCTGAGCCTGCTCGACCGGCCCCGGGTCGACGTGACGCTGCGGGTGTCCGGGTTCTTCCGCGATGCCTTCGCCAACCTGATCCGCCTGTTCGACGCCGCCGTGCAGGCGGTGGCCGAACTGGACGAGCCGGACGACCTCAACCCGCTGGCCGCCAAGGTGCGCGCCGAACGTGAAGCGCTGGTGCAGTCGGGGCTGGACGAAGACGCCGCCCGGCGCCAGGCCGGTTGGCGGATCTTCGGCGCCAAGCCCGGTGCCTATGGCGCGGGCGTGCAGGGCGCCATCGATGCGCGGCTGTGGCAGACCCGCGAGGATCTGGCCGAGGTCTACCTGAACTGGGGTGCCTATGCCTACGGCGGCGCGGACGAAGGCACCGCCGCCCGTGACCGTTTCGCCCGGCGCCTGAGCCAGGTGCAGGCGGTGCTGCACAACCAGGACAACCGCGAACACGACCTGCTCGATTCCAACGACTACTACCAGTTCCAGGGCGGCATGCTCGCGGCGGTGGAAAGCCTGCGCGGCGAGGCCGCCGCCAGCTATCACGGCGACCACAGCCAGCCAGACCTGCCGAAGATCCGCACGCTCAAGGAAGAGCTCAACCGGGTGATCCGTTCCCGGGCGGCCAATCCGAAATGGATCGACGGGGTCAAGCGGCACGGCTATAAAGGCGCGTTCGAACTGGCGGCGACCGTGGACAACCTGTTCGCCTTCGATGCCACCACGCAACTGATCGACGACCACCAGTACGCGTTGCTCGCCGACGCCTACCTGCTGGATCCGTCGACCCGCGAGTTCGTGCGCGAGCACAACCCCCATGCCCTGCGGGACATGACCGAGCGGATGCTGGAGGCGCAGCAGCGGGGGATGTGGCAGGATCCGGGCGCGTACCGCGAGGCGCTGGAGAACCTGTTGCTGGATATAGAAGAAGAGACCTGACCCATGCCCCTGTAGGAGCGAGCCTGCTCGCGATAGCCTTGCCCCAGAACTTGCCTGTTCCACCGTGATCGCGGGCAGGCTCGCTCCTACAGTTGCTTAAGGCCCGACCTTGATTGAGTACCGAACGATGACCGACACCTTCCATTTCCCCCTGTCCGCCGTGGTCGGCGCCGATGACCTGAAACTGGCCCTGTGCCTGACCGCCATCGACCCGAAGATCGGCGGCGTGCTGATCGAAGGCCCGCGGGGCATGGCCAAATCCACGCTGGCACGGGGGCTGGCTGACCTGCTCAACGGCGGTCAGTTCGTCACCTTGCCGCTGGGCGCCACCGAAGAGCGGCTGGTGGGCACGTTGGATCTGGACGCCGCGCTGGGTGAAGGCCGGGCGCAGTTTTCGCCGGGCGTGCTGGCCAAGGCCGACGGCGGCGTGCTGTACGTCGATGAAGTGAACCTGTTGCCCGACCACCTCGTGGACCTGCTGCTCGACGTGGCCGCCAGCGGCACCAACCTGATCGAGCGCGACGGCATCTCCCACCGCCACTCGGCGAAGTTCGTCCTGATCGGCACCATGAACCCGGAAGAGGGCGAACTGCGGCCGCAACTGCTCGACCGCTTCGGCCTCAACGTCGCCTTGGGCGGCCACACGGCGCCGGCCGAGCGCGGGCAGATCATCCGTCGCCGGCTCGATTTCGACAGCGACCCCGAAGGGTTCTGCGCGCACTGGGAAGGCGAGCAGCAAGCCCTGCGCGAGCGCTGCCGCAACGCCCGCGACAGGCTTGCGGACGTTCCGCTGGACGATGACGCCCTGGCGCAGATCACCGAGCGTTGCTTCGCCGCCGGCGTCGATGGCTTGCGGGCGGACCTGGTCTGGCTGCGGGCGGCCCGGGCCCATGCGGCCTGGCGCGGGGCCAGCGCGATCGACGGGCAGGACATCGACGCGGTGGCCGAATTCGCCTTGCGCCATCGCCGCCGCGAACACCCTTCGGCCCCTGCGCAGCCACCGGCGCATTCTCCGGCCGACAGCCAGGCCGACCGCCGCGAAGGGCAGGGCCAATGGGGCGAAATGCCCGCACCGGCGCAAGCCACCGGTGCCCGCCGCGAAGTGCCGCACTGGCCAAAAAAGCCCTAGGCATTCGCCCCCGGTCCGACGCGGGGGCGAATGCCAGACCCCGCGCCGGACGGCTGGACAACGGCAGGCAAGGCAAGCGCCACGCCGCCCGCAGCGGCTCGGTGAACTGGCCGGGCACCTTGCTCAACGGCCGGCCCCGGTGCCGGGCCGACCTGCTGTTGCAGATGCGCACCCGCACGGCCCATGAACTGTGGCTGGTGATCGTCGATGCGTCCGGCTCGACCCGCCGCCATCAGGCCCTGAGCGATGCCAAAGGGTTGCTCGCCCAGGTGTTCGACGACGCCTACCGGCAGCGCGCGCGCCTGGCGTTGCTCACCGCCAGCGGCGCAGCGCCGAAGTGGCAGGTGCAGGGGCTCAAGTCCGGCAGTGGCCTGCGGGCCTGGCTCGACGGCTTGGGGGCCGGCGGCGGCACGCCGCTGCTGGCGGCGCTCGGGGAGGCCGGGCAATGGCTGACGGTGCGCCGCCAGCGTTTCCCGGCGGAACGGCAACGGTTGCTGGTGGTGACGGACGGGCGGTTGAAGGATCTGGTAGGGCTGCCGGCACTGGCGTGCCCAGGCCTGCTGATCGACATCGAACGCGGGCCGATCCGCCTGGGCCGCGCCCGGCAGCTCGCGGCGGCGCTGGAAGCCGAATACCGGCACATCGATGAACTGCCCCTGAACTGACCCACCGCCATCGCCAGCAGGCTGGCTCCCACCAGGGATCACGGGTGTATGCAGAATCTGCGGCCACCCCAAAACCCTGTGGGAGCTGGCTTGCCAGCGATGAGGCCAGCACAGCCGACATCCCTGTTGCCTGACCCACCGCCATCGCCAGCAGGCTGGCTCCCACAGGGATCACGGGTGTATGCAGAATCTGCGGCCACCACAAAACCCTGTGGGAGCTTGCCTGCAAGCGATGAGGCCGGCACAGTCAGCATCGCTTTTGCCTGATCTGCCGCGTCAAACCCGCCGCGCTGCTCTATGCTCCACCCCAGTCCATCACAAGGAGTGAACCATGCGCGTACTGGTCGCCAACCCCCAGGACGATTTTCGCGTCAAGGCCTACGCCGGCACCAACGGCGTGCTGCTCGCCATGGACGTCGCCGAACCCCGGCGCAAGGGCCTGCTCGGTTTCGCCATCGAGAAGCAGCAGGGCGACAAGCCGTGGCTGTTCCTGTTCAACAGCCTGACCTTTCCCGGCAAGGCGCATACCCGGCCGGAGTTCCACGCCACCCCCAGCGACCTGGCCCCCCTGCAGAAATTCCGCTGGGCCGACTACGCCGTGAACCCCGGCATGACGATCCATTACCGCGTGCACCTGGCCTACGGCACGCCGGACGCCCCCGCGCTCGGCGAATCGCTGGAGCTGAGCATCCGCTCCGACGACGGCCACCCGGCCAATCAAGGCGTGATCTTCAACCGCGCCGTGGCGGCCAGCCAGGCCTTCCAGCGCAAGTTTCCCGACCTCGACGCGCAGATCAGCGCCAACCGCAACCTGCCCATCGAAGCCTGGCCCGACGCGGCGCGCCAATGGCTGGAGAACGGCCTGCTCGGGCGCTTGCAGGGGTTCATCCAGCGCGCCACCGACGGCCAGTGGGCGCTGGACATCGCGATCTACGAGTACCAGCTGCAAGCGATCATCGACACGGTGAACGCGGCGTTCGACCGCGGGGTGCAGGTGCGGGTGCTGTACCACGCCCGGCCCGACGACGAAGACACCACGATCAACCAAGCGAGCCTGGCGCACCTGCCAGAGGCCAGCAAGCGCGGGCGGGTCACCCACAACATCTTCCACAACAAGTTCATCGTCTTGAGCCGCCTCGATGCCGGCGGCGTGCGCCAGCCGCAGGCGGTGCTGTGCGGCAGCACCAACTTCACCGCCAACGGCGTCTACCGCCAGGCCAACGTGGTGCATGTGCTGGACGATCCGGCCATCGCCGCCAGCTACCTGCGCACCTTCGAGGAAATCTGGGCGACGCCCGCCGATGTCGGCGCCACCCGCGACTGGATCACCGACGTCAATCCGATGGATCCGGCCAAACCGCTGTTCGCCGGGTTTTCGCCGCGCACCGGCGGCGCCGACCTGCGCGAGTTCGTCGACATCATCAATGCGGCCAAAAAGGACGTGCTGTTCGTCACCGCGTTCGACTTGCCTGACTCGATCCTCAACGCGTTGCTCGGCCAGCCCCACGACGACATCCTGCGCTACGGCCTGCAGAACACCGCCAGCCGAATCACCGGCTTCCACGCCGACCGCACCGCCGAATTCGCCGCCACCGCACTGCTCAACACCGGCCTGGAAGGCTGGCTGCGGGAAAACATGAAAGGCCAGAAGGGCAACCTGCTGGTGCACACCAAAGCGGTGGTCACCGACTTCACCACCGACGCCCCGACCATCATCAGCGGCAGCCACAACCTCAGCACCTCGGCCAGCAACGGCAACGACGAAAACTTCCTGATCATCCGCGGCGACACCGACCTGGCGGACCGCTACGGCCTGGAACTGCTGCGCTTCTACGAGCATTACCGCTTCCGCTATTTCGCCAAGAAGCTGGATCTGAAGCAGGTGCAGCCGCTGACCCCGGATGACAGTTGGGCCGACAAGTATTACGCCGAAGGGGATTTGCGGCAGTTGTCGCGGTTGCGGTTTTCCGGGCGGTAGCAGGCAGACAGGAAGGGGGCAGGCCCTCACACCTGAATGACTTCTAATGTCGTACATACGAGGCGGAGTGTTTCGTGAACACAAATGACGATGAACCCACAAGTCGTGACGATCAGTCGAGACCATCGGCCCCCTCAAGGAATCAAAAAGCAAAATACAATGCGTCTTCGCCATCGAGTTCCGATCTGCGAGAAGCGCAGCAGCGATCGCGGTATCCAGACCAGGATGCTTCTGCGCCACAGGAAAACGATCCGAACGGGCCGCCAGAGTCCAAAGAGAAGCCGGGCGATAGTGGGAACACCCTGACTCGGGGGGAGGAACCACCGGTTACCCGTCCGGGCACCACCTCCATCGCCATCACCCAAAACGACGACCCATGGGCGTCTGACCTGGATGACCGTCTGGGCGCCAATGATGAGGCGAAAGCCTTTGCGCGCCTGGCCGTGGCGAAGGATTTCATACCACCTCTGGCTATCGGGCTGTTCGGCAACTGGGGCAGCGGCAAATCGTTTTTCATGCGCCTGATTTATCAGCACATCGAACGTCTCAGCCAGGGCAAGGCAAGTGTTCAGGCCCCTGAAGCTGGCTCCACGGCGTTCCACACGGACGTTGTGCAGATTCGGTTCAATGCCTGGCACTACGTGGAGACCAATCTGTGGGCCAGCCTGGTGAGTCACCTGTTTATCGAATTGGATCGTTGGTACATCAAGCACAATGCCGAAGTTCGCGACCCGTTGCTCGAACACCTGTCAACTTCGCGAATGCTGACGCTGGATGCTGCCAAAGAGCTGGTTCGTCGCCGTCGCGATCAGCGTGCGGCCGCAGAGCAACTGCTCAAGGCCCGCCAGGAGCTCGCAGAGGTTCAAGCCAATACCGCGACTTCGCCGTCTGTCTATCTTGCGGCGTTGAGTGAGGTGTTCAACGGTGAGGATCCCGGCGAAGAGATCAAAAATGCGAAAGACGAGTTCGCGAAGGCTGCCAAGGTACTTGGAATCGATGCCTTGACCGAGCGTACCGAGGCCTTTCAGAGCGTATCCGATGCCCTGCATGAAGAAGCGGGAAAGGCTAAGTTGCTTGCCAGTGGATACAAGTCCCAACTGCTGAGCTGGTGGAACGTCGGTGCCTTTGTCGCGATTGTCTTGGCATTGCCGTGGATTGCGACAGAGGGCGTGGCAATCCTCAAGGCACAATTCCCTTCCCTGCAAGGTCTGCATGACGGCTTGATGTTGGCGAGTGTTGCGGTGGCGGCGGTGACTGCCCGGCTGCGCTGGGTCTGGGGCAAGGCCCGTGGGGCGTTGAAACAGCTGGAGGCGGGTAAGAGGGCGCTGGACAAAGCCATCGATAGCCGACTTGCCGAACAAAAGAAAGCATTTGAGCAAGCCGTTCAGCGACAGGCCAAGGCGAATGCCGGCGTCGAAGAGGCCAAGGCCTTGGTGCAAGTCACCAGTGAACAGTTGGCGCTTGCCACTCACGATTTCTCTCAAGGAACCGGTGCCGGGCGCCTGAAGAAGTTCGTCCGGGCCCGGGCGACGGACGGCGACTATGCGCAACATCTGGGATTGATCGCCACGGTACGCAAGGACTTCGAGGAATTGGCCTTCAACGTGACGGGGGCGAGTAGTCTCCGGGCTTCGGTCGAGGCGGAACGCTCGGCGTTTGTGTTGAAAATGGATGCGTTCCTGGAGGCCAACAAAGCATTGCTGGACGACGAAGACATCCAGAAGCTGCGGGCGGCCGCCGCTCATTCCCTTGAGGAAGTACGATCCTTCAAACGGATCGCGCTGTACATCGACGACCTGGACCGCTGCCCGCCGGACAAAGTCGTCGAGGTGCTGCAGGCGGTGCATCTGCTGCTGACTTTTCCCTTGTTCGTGGTGATGGTCGCAGTGGATGTGCGTTGGGTGCGCCAGGCGCTGCTCGATCACTATCCGAACTTGATGGCTGCGAACGGCGAGCAGCAACAGACGGCCTCCGTGTCCGATTACCTGGAAAAGATCTTTCAGATTCCCTACTGGATGCGCCCGATGGATAGCGTATCCAGTGAGCAGTTTTTGCAGAGCCAGTTGAGCCGGATAAAAGGTGGAGATCAGACTGACGGCGACGTACCGGTAGCTGATGGGCCTGGCACAGGCGAAGCCGTCAAAATTGAAGACGTCAAGACGACCATGCTGAGCATCTCTCCCGGTGAAACTGACGCGCTGCAACTGCTGGCCAGGTACATGGGATCTTCCCCTCGACGCGCGCTGCGTTTTCTCAATGTCTATCGCCTTATCAAGGTCAGCCTCAAACCCGATGACCTCGCGGCACTCGAAGCGGGTGAATACAAAGCGTTGCTGACCTTGTTGGCGATAGCGCTGGGCACTCCGTTGTGTTTTTCGAGTTTGCTTCAGTCTCTCGATTCGAAGAATGACACCGTCGAAATGAGCGAGCTAAAAGCGCTGATCAACTTCAACCCATCTGATGGAAACATCGCTGAATTCGAGCGGTTCAGGGAAATAATGGCGATTTACACTGACTTGATCGCCAAGCAGAGGAAGCCGCCTCGCCATCGAGTGAAGAAGTACACCGCCATCATCCAGCGCTACTCGTTTGACGGCTGACGCAACGCAGGAGCGGTCTGGCGACGGCAAGTGTCGCAAATGACGGGCATCAGCCAGACATCGCCTGCCGGTACTGCCGCGTACGCCGCCCCAGGTATACCCGGTCGAGGATTAGCGCCCACAGCGCCGAGACCTCGGGCCTGGGCTTGCGGCCACGGCTCAGGCGCGCCATCTGGAAACGCACCACGGCCATGTTGGCGAGCGACGCCAGCGGTTTGCGCTTCCAGCGGATCGGCGGCAGCTGCGGCTCGCTCGGGCGGCCGGCGCGCCAGTGGTTGACCAGGTCCGGCTCGATGGCCAGCGCCGTGGCGATGCCGGCCATGTCGATACCGCTGTCGAGCACCTGCTCGACGATCGGCAGGCGGCGGATGCCACCGGTGACCATCACCGGCATCCGAGCCGCGCTGGCCAGTTCGCTGGCCATCTCCAGGAAGAACGCCTCGCGGGCCAGGGTGCGGCCGTCCCGCGCCTCGCCCTGCATGGCCGGGGCCTCGTAGCTGCCACCGGACAGCTCCAGCAGATCGACGGGCAGCGCGTTGAGCCATTCGATCACCTGGCGCGCATCGTGGGTGTCGAAGCCGCCGCGCTGGAAGTCCGCCGAATTGAGCTTCACCGCCACGCAGAACTGCGGCGAGACTGCCTGACGCACGGCTTCGATCACCGACAGCAGCAGGCGTGCGCGGTTTTCCAGCGAGCCGCCCCAGCGGTCGGTGCGGCGGTTGGTCAGCGGCGACAGGAACTGGCTGAGCAGGTAGCCGTGGGCTGCGTGGATCTCGACCCCGGTGAAACCGGCCTTTTCCGCCAGGGCGGCGCTGGTGGCGAAGCGCTGGATGACCTCTTCGATGTCGCTTTCGCTCATCGGCCGGGGTTCGGCGAACAGCTTGGAGAACGCGCCCATCTCCAGCGCCACCGCCGACGGCGCCATGGCCGGCTGGCCCATGTTGGCGAAGGTCTGGCGGCCGGGGTGGTTGAGCTGCATCCACAACTGCGCGCCGCCGGAGCGGCCGATCTCGGCCCAGCGGCGGAACTGCTCCAGATGACGCTCATCTTCCAGCACCACACCGCCGGGGCCGGTCATGGCGCGGCGGTCGATCATGACGTTGCCGGTCAAAAGCAGGCCGGCGCCACCATCGGCCCAGGCCTGGTACAGGCGGTACAGGGCGGTGGAGGGGGCCTGGTCGGCGTCGGCGAGGTTTTCCTCCATGGATGCCTTGGCGATGCGGTTGCCGACGGTCTGGCCGTTGGGCAGATTCAGGGTGTTGAAGGGCGACATGCTTGACTCCTCATCAGTGATGCAGCGAGGCTAAGCTTAAAGTCAAGTTTAAGGTCAAGCAGGAATGCGAGGTATCCATGAAAATCGGTGAACTGGCGCAACAGAGCGGGCTGAGCGCCTCAAGGATCCGTTTCTACGAGGCCCAGGGCCTGATCCCCAAGGTCGAACGGCTGGGCAACGGCTACCGGCGCTACTCGCCGCAGGTGCTGCAGACCCTGCACATCATCCAGAGCGCCCAGCGCGCCGGGTTCTCCCTGGATGAACTCAAGCTGCTGTTGCCGAACGCCGTCACCGGCGAGTACGACCAGGACGAACTGGTGACCAGCCTGCAGGGCAAGGTCCAGGAGATCGAAGCCATGCAGCGGCACCTGGCCGAGAGCCGGGCGCGCTTGCTGGAGGTGATCGACGGCATCCTGTCGCGGCCCGAAGGCATGAGCTGCGGGGCGAATGCCGAGCGGCTGCTGTCGGCGATCAAGCCTTAGCCTCCAAAACTGTGGGAGCCAGCCTGCTGGCGATGGCGTCAGTCCGGGCCCCATCGCCAGCAGGGTATCTGTCGCCCGGTGTTTTACAGATTTTGAAATGATTTGCCGCTGTGGCGATGGCCGCGTGAGCCTGTACTCTCCAAGTCCTTTTTCCCATTCAGGACTTGCATGAACACCCTCACGGAGCCTCCCAGTCGCCCCTTTCTTTCGCGCCCAGGCGCGGTCTTGACGCACTCGCAGCATCCGGTCTTCCGACGCCCGACTATCGTTGATGGCGCAGCCTTCGGGCTTTCGCGCCGCGCTTTGCCGTGCCCGGCAGCCCGAAAACACTGAAGAGAGACCGAGACAGAATATGGAATGGTTAGCGGATCCCACGGCCTGGCTGGGCCTTTTGACGTTGATCGTGCTGGAGCTGGTGCTCGGCATCGACAACCTGGTGTTCATCGCGATCCTGGCGGACAAGCTGCCGCCGCATCAGCGCGACCGCGCGCGGATCATCGGCCTGTCCCTGGCGCTGATCATGCGCCTGGGCCTGCTGGCGAGCATCTCCTGGCTGGTCACCCTGACGCAGCCGCTGTTCGAGGTGTTCGGCAAGAGCTTCTCCGGCCGTGACCTGATCATGCTGTTCGGCGGTGTGTTCCTGTTGTTCAAGGCCACCATGGAACTGCACGAACGGCTGGAAGGCCACGTCGGCCAGCGCTCGGCCAACACCGCTTACGCGCTGTTCTGGCCGATCGTGGCGCAGATCGTGGTGCTCGACGCGGTGTTCTCGCTGGACGCGGTGATCACGGCCGTGGGCATGGTCGATGAGCTGGCGGTGATGATGATCGCGGTGATCGTCTCCATCGGCCTGATGATCGTGGCCAGCAAGCCGCTGACCCGGTTCGTCAACGCGCACCCGACGGTGATCATGCTGTGCCTGGGCTTCCTGATGATGATTGGTTTCGCCCTGACCGCCGAAGGCCTGGGTTTCCACATCCCTAAAGGCTACCTGTACGCCGCCATCGGCTTCTCGATCCTGATCGAGGTGTTCAACCAGATCGCCCGGGCCCGGCGCAAGCGTTCGATGCAGGGCCTGCGGCCGATGCGCGAGCGCACGGCCCATGCGGTGATGCGCCTGCTGGGCGGGCGCAAGCTGGCGGTGGAGGAGGTGGGCGAGGAGATCTCCGACCTGCTGGATGACGGCGACGCGCCGAGCGCCGAGCTGTTCGACCGCCGCGAGCGGGTGATGATCAGCGGCGTGCTGCAACTGGCCGAGCGCCCGATCCGTGCCTTGATGACGGTGCGCGCCGATGTCGACCACATCGATCTGGCCGACGATGCCGAGACGATTCGTACCCGGTTGATGCATTCGTCCTACTCGCGTTTGCCGCTGATCCGCAACGGCGCGGTGGACGAGCCGCTGGGCTTCGTGCACAAGAAGGAACTGCTCAAGGAGTACCTGGCCGGTCACGAACCGAACCTCGAACACCTGGCGCGCAAGACGATCAACCTGCTCGACAGCTATTCGATCCTCAACGCGCTGGAGCAGATGCGCGCCGCCTCGACCCACATCGCGTTCGTGGTCAACGAGTTCGGTGACTTCGTCGGCGTGCTGACCATGACCGACATCCTCGAGTCGATCGCCGGCGAACTGCCGGACGCCAGTGAGATCGAGGGGCCGGACGTGGTCGAGGAGCAGGGCGGTTTTCTGGTCAGCGGTGCGCTGAACCTGGCGCGGATCCGTGAGCGCACCGGTTTCGGCGCGCCCGCCACCGAGGATTACCAGACTCTGGCCGGCCTGGTGATGAGCCTGCTCGACCGGTTGCCGATGATCGGCGACCGGCTGGAGCACGACGGCTGGCGGATGACCGTGATGGCGGTCGAGGAGCGGCGGGTGACGCGGGTGCTGCTGGTGCGCGGGGCGGCGTGAGGGCGGCCTTGAGTGAAAACGCCGCCCGTACCTGTTATTTCTGACAGTAGACGGTCGTGATCGGGGCTTTTAGATTCGTCTGGACGAGAAGGGTGGGTGGCCGGTCGCTGCTTCACCCAGCGTACCGACAATCTGCAATGGAGCACTGTGATGAACAACACCGTTGACGGTTCCTTTGTTCCGGCCGCCCCCATGAATGTTCCGCGGGCCTCTCACTCGGCCACCGTGCTGCCGGATGGCGATGTGCTGGTGGTGGGTGGGTTCAATGGCATGGCGCTCGCTTCATGGGGGATGGGCGGTACACGCGGGACGACCGGTCAGGCTCCTTGGCATCACCTCGGCAAAGGGCTGTCCGGCGCTTTGGCGGACGTCGAACGCTACAGCCTTTCAAACAACGCCTGGACGCGGGTGGCTGCGCTGCCTGAACCCCGTTCGGGGCATCAGGCTGTTTGTCTGAACAGCGGGCAGGTCATGGTCATTGCCGGCAGCGGGGCGGCGGGCTCGATCAACGGCGTCGAGCTGTACTCCCCGGCAACGGATCAATGGGCGGCGGCGGCGCTGAAGACTCCGCGCTTTGCCCATACGGCGACGCTTCTGGACAGCGGACATGTCATGGTCTGCGGAGGCAACAATCTGTCCCAGGTGCAGGGGCAGGTGCTCGCCAGCGTCGAAATCTACGATCCGGTCGCAAACCGGTGGAGTGCAGCCGCCGATGTTCCGTTCGCCCGCATGAATCACACAGCGACCTTGTTGGCGTCGGGCAAAGTGCTGGTGTCGGGAGGGTATTCGGCGCAACTGAATGCGGCCATCGATGACGCTGCATTGTTTGATCCGGCCACGGGTGAATGGAGTACCGTCCAGCCGTTGCCCGAAAGACGCATGCAGCACACGGCAACGCGGTTGGCCGATGGCCGGGTTCTGGTGGTTGGCGGGGCGGATGCCCCGTTTTATCCTGGACGGGCGGACGCGTACCTCTACGATCCGCAAGCGGACCGCTGGAGCCTTGCCGGGACAATGGTTCATGGCCGCACGGGGCACGATGTCACCCGACTGCTTTCGGGGCGCGTCATGGTCACCGGTGCTGCTTCAAGCGTGGAGGCCGGCCACATGACGGAACTGTTCGATCCCGACACCCGAGAATGGACAATCGGTGCCGAACTGGTGACGGAACGCTTCGAGCACACTGCCAGTTTGCTGTCTGGGGGCCAGTTGTTGGTGTCGGCCGGCCTTCTGTCCGCAACGAGCCATCCCGGCTACCTGGCCAGCACCGAGCGTCTGACGGAGTGAAGGAGGGCGGTCAGAACGACCGCACGATCCGTCCCAGCGTTTCCATCGCCTTCTCCGACGCCTCGGTCCACGGGCTGCCGTAGTTCAGCCGGATACAGTTGCGAAAGCGCTGGGCCGGCGAAAAGATCGGGCCGGGGGCGATGCTGATGCCTTGGGCCAGAGCCATCTGGAACAGTTTCAGCGAGTCCATCTGCGGCGGCAGTTCCAGCCACAGGAAATAGCCGCCCGCCGGCTGGCTGACCCGGGTCTGCGCCGGGAAGTACCGGGCGATGGCCGCCAGCATCGCGCTTTGCTGTTCCTCCAGGGCATAGCGCAGCTTGCGCAGGTGTCGGTCGTAGCCGCCGTGCTGCAGGTAGTCGGCGATGGCCGCCTGGGCCGGCATCGAGGCGCACAGCGAAGTCATCAGTTTCAGCCGTTCGATCTTCTGCGCGTAGCGCCCGGCGGCGACCCAGCCGATGCGGTAGCCGGGGGCCAGGCTCTTGGCGAACGAGCCGCAGTGCATCACCAGGCCCTCGGTGTCGAACGCCTTGGCCGGTTTCGGCGCCTGCTGGCCGTAGTAGAGCTCGGCGTAGACATCGTCTTCGATCAGCGGCACCTGATGCCGGCGCAGCAGCTCCACCAGTTCCTGTTTCTTGGCCTCGGGCATGGTCGCGCCCATGGGGTTCTGGAAGCTGGTCATGCACCAGCAGGCCTTGATCGGGTGGCGCTCCAGGGTCTGGGCGAGCACGCCCAGGTCGATGCCGTCGCGCGGGTGCACGGGGATCTCCACGGCCTTGAGCTTCAGGCGCTCCAGCACCTGGAGGCTGGCGTAGAACGCCGGGGCCTCGATGGCCACCAGGTCGCCGGGCTCGGTCACCGCTTGCAGGCACAGGTTCAGGGCTTCGAGGGCGCCGTTGGTGATCAGCAGTTCTTCCATCGGCAGCATCAGCCCGCCGACCATGTAGCGCAGGGCGATCTGCCGGCGCAGTTGCGGGTTGCCCGGCGACATGTCGGTGACCACCATGCGCGGATCCATCTCCCGCGCGGCGTGGGCCAGCGAACGCGACAGGCGCTGCAACGGAAACAGGGTCGGGCTGGGGAAGGCCGAACCGAACGGCACGGTGCCCGGATCCTTGATCGACTCCAGCACCGAGAACACCAGTTCGCTGACGTCGACCTCGGTGGACTCGTTGACCTGGCTGCTGATCACCGGCTCCGAGAACGGGCTCGGGGCGTGGGTGTTGACGAAGTAGCCCGAGCGCGGCCGGGCGCGGATCAGCCCGCGGCGCTCCAGCAGGTAATAGGCCTGGAACACCGTGGACGGGCTGACGCCGTAGGTCTGGCTGGCATAGCGCACCGACGGCACGCGCTGGCCGGGCCCGAGGACGCCGGAGCGGATCAGTTCAGCGATGTCGTCGGCGAATTTTTCGTAGCGTTTCATCGGTATCCCGCGATGGACTGAATTCGAAGGGCGTTGCTTGCGCACGGAGCAGAGGAACCTGTGGCGAGGGAGCTTGCTCCCGCTGGGCTGCGCAGCGGCCCCAATGACGGTGAGTGCTGCGCACTCAAGCGGGAGCAAGCTCCCTCGCCACAGGGCTCCGCGCTTCGGGGGCCGTTGCTACAGGTTTCCGGTCCATGCCCTGGCTGCACTGGGCAGCCATCTTACTGGCTCAGCGGTTCATTGGCGCGACAAACCGGCTCTTGGCCACGCTGTAGACCTGCGGATCGTCGCTGTCGGCGATCCTGAAGCTCAAGGTCTGCGAACTGCTGGCGGCGCGTTCCGTGGTCATGGCCACCGACACCGGCACATCGACGATTTCGCCTGCGGCCAGGCTCAGTTCGGTGCGGCCCTGCAACTGGAAGCCGTCGCCGTCCACCAGGCTCAAGGTGTAGTCCTGGCGCTGCTGGGTCTTGTTGATGACTTTGAGGGTGTAGATGTTTTCGATCTGGCCCTGGCCGTTCTCGCGGAACAGGCCGCGGTCCTTGGTCACGTCCAGCGACACCATCGGCCGCTCGGCCAGCGCCAGGGCGAGGGCGCCGATCATCACCACCAGCACGGCGGTGTAGCCGATCAGGCGCGGGCGCAGCAGGTGGGTCTTGCCGCCCTGCAGCTCGCGCTCAGAGGTGTAGCGGATCAGGCCGCGGGGGTAGCTCATCTTGTCCATGATCGAATCGCAGGCGTCGATGCACGCCGCGCAGCCGATGCATTCCATTTGCAGGCCGTCGCGGATGTCGATGCCGGTCGGGCACACTTGCACGCACATCTGGCAGTCGATGCAGTCGCCGAGACCCGCTTCGGCAGGCTTGATGTCGCGCTTGCGCGGGCCGCGGTTCTCGCCGCGGGCCGCGTCGTAGGAAATGGCCAGGGTGTCCTTGTCGAACATCACGCTCTGGAACCGCGCATACGGGCACATGTGCATGCACACCGCTTCGCGCAGCCAGCCGGCGTTGATGTAGGTGGCGGCGGTGAAGAACAGCACCCAGAACAGGCTGACCCCGCCGATCTGCAAGGTGAACAGCTCTTGGGCCAGCGGCCGGATCGGGGTGAAGTAGCCGACGAAGGTCAGGCCGGTCAGCAGGCTGATGCCCAGCCACAGCGTATGCTTGGCCACACGCCGCGCGAGCTTGTTCACGCCCCAGGGGGCGGCCTGCAGCTTGATCCGCTGGTTGCGCTCGCCTTCGGTGACCTTTTCGCACCACATGAAGATCCACGTCCACGAGCTCTGCGGACAGGTGTAGCCGCACCAGACCCGGCCGGCGAACACGGTGATGGCGAACAGGCCGAAGGCGGCGATGATCAGCAGCGCCGACAGCAGGATGAAGTCCTGCGGCCAGAACGTGGCGCCGAAGATGTGGAACTTGCTTTCCGACAAATCCCACAGCACGGCCTGGCGACCGCCCCAGTTCAGCCACACGGTGCCGAAGAACAGCAGGAACAGGAAACCGGCGCCGCTCATGCGCAGGGTGCGGAACAGGCCGGTGAAGCTGCGGGTGAAGATCTGGTTGTCGCTGGACTTGGCCGTCGCCTTCATTGGGCGTGCGGGCACACTTTTTATGTTCGGTGTCGCGGCTGGATCAATGGTTCGGACGGGAATGTGTTCGCTCATGGTCGTTCGCTCATCAGCCTCCATCAGGCCTGTGCACTATGAGCGCCGATCTGTTTGCATAACAGACTCAGGTATTTCAATAAAAAGCGTATCAGATGCGCTTTTCATCAGGCCCTGCGACAACTTGAAGCAGCCCGCCGGCCAAGGCGCAAACGCCTATCCCAGGCGTCTGCGCCGGGTCTTGACCGAGGTCAGTCAAATCACCGAATCACTGTCGCTGGCTTTCAGGTGCTTGCGCCCGTCCGTGGCGCCGGCAACGGTCAAGGCATCGGCTTCCGCTTCGGTGACGTAGATGCGCCGGCCCTCGATCTCGACGGCGGACATCGCCTTTTCGCTGTCGGTGATGACGGTGAGGTCGCCGCACAGACGGATCTGCTCACCGTTTTCGGTGGAGAAAAAACAGGTCTGGTTTTCGATGCGAACGGGCATGGGACGGTCCTTTTGCGAAGGCTGTTGAAAGGTTAGGGCGTCGTGTCGGCGCGGGGTTCTGCGCAACCGATCAGCGGTCGGCGCTGTCCACCCCTTAAAGGCCCTTGGTGAGGACGGTGCGATGAACGCTTGGTGGCATGAAGTGCGGGAAACGCTGCAGACGGAATTCGCCGACATCGGCGATGCGTCGCAAGTGACGCGGATCACCGTGCGCCTGCTGATGGCGGCGCTCCTGGGCGGGATCCTCGGTTTTGAGCGCGAGCACAAGGGCAAGGCCGCCGGGGTGCGCACCCATATGCTGGTGGCGCTCGGCGCGGCGCTGTTCGTGCTGGTACCGCAGGTATCCGGGGCCCAGGCCGACGCCATGAGCCGCGTGGTGCAAGGGGTGATCGCCGGCATCGGTTTCCTCGGCGCCGGCACGATCCTGAAGAACCACGAAGGGGACGAAGGCCACGTCAAGGGCCTGACCACCGCCGCCGGCCTGTGGATGACCGCCGCCATCGGCGTCGCGGCGGGGTTGGGCCGCGAGGCGACGGCGGTGCTCAGCACGCTGCTGGCGCTGGGGATCTTCAGCGTGATGCCGAGGATCGTCAGTCTCTTCGAAAGGGATCACACGCCTTGAGCGGGCCGGACGATCACCGGCGGCATGGTGGTCGGCGGCTCCTCCCTGGCTGGCGGTGTGCTGCCGGGCGGCTCCTGCTCGGGGACCTGTGACGGTTCGGTCTCCGGCAGCACGGGCTTGTCGATGTTCGGATCGGGTGTTTCGGCCGGGATCGGGATACTCATCGGTGAACCTCCTCAATGGCACATGGCACATGGCACATGGCGCAAGAAGTGCTTAAGTGGATTGACCGCTCAACGACGGATTCGATCCGGTTTTGCGGCACGGCAAATCCCGGTGAACTTTTCCCGAGGGCGTTCGCTCGGAACCTAAGTGAGTGCGTGGCGGGCGGATCCGCCATGGCTATCCGACAGGCAAGCGAGCGTCCTTGGGGCGTTAAGGAGAGATGCTCAATGACCGCTGAAAACCCTTCCGCTCCGGGCTGCAATCCGCACATGCCGCTGTCGCAGGCGTTGCTGCTGCCGCGGATCGTCATCGAGAACACCCGCCCGGTCATCGACGGCGGCCAGTTCGCCGCCAAGGCCATCGTCGGGCGCGAGGTCGTCGTCACCGCCAAGGTGTTCGCCGACGGCCACGACAAGCTGGCGGTGCGCATCCGCTGGCGCGAGGACGGCGAAGAGTCCTGGAGCAGCCAGGTCATGACCGACCAGGGCAACAACGGCTGGGAGGGACGTTTCCGGCCGGGGCGCCAGGGGCGTCATTGGTTCCTGATCGAAGCGTGGATCGATACGTTCGCCAGTTTTCAGTACGAGTTGGAGAAAAAGCACCTGGCGGCCGTTCCGGTCAGCCTTGAGCTGCAAGAGGGCCGCGCCCTGGTGCAGCAGGCCGCCGAGCGCAGCGAAGGGCCGCTCAGCGAACGGCTGGCGGCGCTGCACCACGAACTGTCCGGCCTGCCCGAAGCCGAGCAGGTCGCGCTGTTCCTGCACCCGCGTAGTGCGCAGCCGATGGCCGAGGCCGACCACCGCGCCTATTTGAGCATCAGCAACCCTTACCCGTTGGACGTCGAGCGCGAACAGGCGGAGTTCGCCAGTTGGTACGAGCTGTTTCCCCGCTCGGTCACCGACGATCCCGCCCGCCACGGCACCTTCAACGACGTGCACGCGCGTCTGCCGATGATCCGCGACATGGGCTTTGACGTGCTGTATTTCACGCCGATCCACCCGATCGGCCGCAGCCACCGCAAGGGCCGCAACAACGCGCTGACCGCCGGCCCCGACGATCCCGGCAGCCCTTACGCCATCGGCAGCGAGGAGGGCGGGCACGACGCCATCCACGCCCAGCTCGGCACCCGCGAGGACTTCCGCCGGCTGGTGGCCGCCGCCGCCGAGCACGGCCTGGAGATCGCGCTGGATTTCGCCATCCAGTGCTCCCAGGACCACCCGTGGCTCAAGCAGCATCCGGGCTGGTTCAACTGGCGGCCGGACGGCACGATCAAGTACGCGGAGAACCCGCCCAAGAAGTACCAGGACATCGTCAACGTCGATTTCTATGCGCCGGAGGCCATTCCGGGCCTGTGGCTCGAGTTGCGCGACATCGTCGTCGGCTGGGTGAAAGAGGGCGTGAAGATGTTCCGCGTCGACAACCCGCACACCAAACCGCTGCCGTTCTGGCAATGGCTGATCGCCGATGTGCGCACCTTGTACCCCGAGGTGATCTTTCTCGCCGAGGCCTTCACCACGCCGGCGATGATGGCGCGCCTGGGCAAGGTCGGCTACAGCCAGAGCTACACCTATTTCACCTGGCGCAACACCAAGGCCGAACTGGCCGCCTACTTCACCGAACTGAACGAGTCGCCGTGGCGCGAGTGCTACCGGCCGAACTTCTTCGTCAATACGCCGGACATCAACCCGGCGTTCCTCCATGAGTCGGGGCGGGCAGGCTTTCTCATCCGGGCGGCGCTGGCGACCATGGGCTCGGGCCTGTGGGGCATGTATTCGGGGTTCGAGCTGTGCGAGTCGGCGCCGGTGCCGGGCAAGGAGGAATACCTCGACTCCGAGAAGTACGAGATCCGCGTCCGGGACTTCAATGCGCCCGGCAACATCATTGCCGAAATCGCCCAGCTCAACCGCATCCGCCGGCAGAACCCGGCGCTGCATACGCACTTGGGGCTTAAGGTCTACAACGCCTGGAACGACCGGATCCTGTATTTCGGCAAACGCAGCCCCGACGGCGGCAACTTCATCCTGGTGGCGGTCAGCCTCGACCCGCACAACGTCCAGGAAGCGAACTTCGAACTGCCGCTGTGGGAGATGGGCCTGCCGGACGACGCCACCACCCACGGCGAAGACCTGATGAACGGCCACCGCTGGGACTGGCACGGCAAGCACCAGTTCATGCGCATCGACCCGGCCCATCAGCCGTTCGGCATCTGGCGGATCAGCGCTTCTTGAATCGGCGTCAATCGCCTGTGGCGAGGGAGCTTGCTCCCGCTGGGTTGCCCGGCAACCCCCATCGGTGCGCACAGGCATCACGCCGCCGGATCTGCGACGGCTGCGCAGTCGAGCGGGAGCGAGCTCCCTCGCCACGGGGACATGTCAGCCCGGGCGGCCTCAGTGAATTGGACAGGAGTTTCACATGGCGAAGAAAACCAGGTCAGCCACCTTCATCAAGGACCCGCTCTGGTACAAGGACGCGGTGATCTATCAGGTTCACGTCAAATCCTACTTCGACTCCAACAACGACGGGATCGGCGATTTTCCCGGCCTGATCGCCAAGCTCGACTACATCGCCGAACTGGGCGTCAACACCATCTGGCTGTTGCCGTTCTACCCCTCGCCACGGCGCGACGACGGCTACGACATCGCCGAGTACCGGGGCGTGCACAGCGACTACGGCACCATGGCCGACGCCCGGCGCTTCATCGCCGAGGCGCACAAGCGCGGCTTGCGGGTGATCTCGGAGCTGGTCATCAACCACACCTCGGACCAGCATCCCTGGTTTCAGCGTGCGCGCCGGGCCAAGCGCGGGTCGGCGGCCCGGGACTTCTACGTGTGGTCGGATGACGACCAGAAGTACGACGGCACCCGGATCATTTTCCTCGACACCGAAAAGTCCAACTGGACCTGGGATCCGGTGGCCGGCCAGTATTTCTGGCACCGCTTCTATTCCCACCAGCCGGACCTGAACTTCGACAACCCGCAAGTGATGAAAGCCGTGCTGGCGGTGATGCGCCACTGGCTGGACATGGGCATCGACGGCCTGCGCCTGGACGCCATCCCGTACCTGATCGAGCGCGACGGCACCCACAACGAGAACCTGCCGGAAACCCATGACGTGCTCAAGGTGATCCGGGCGGAGATCGACGCCAACTACCCCGACCGCATGCTCCTGGCCGAGGCCAACCAGTGGCCGGAAGATACCCAGCTGTACTTCGGCGACACCGACGCCCAGGGCCTCAACGGCGACGAATGCCACATGGCGTTCCACTTCCCGCTGATGCCGCGCATGTACATGGCCCTGGCCCAGGAGGATCGCTTCCCGATCACCGACATCCTGCGCCAGACCCCGGAGATTCCGGCCAACTGCCAATGGGCGATCTTCCTGCGCAACCACGATGAGCTGACCCTGGAAATGGTCACCGACAAGGAGCGCGACTACCTGTGGAACCACTACGCCGCCGACCGCCGGGCGCGGATCAACCTCGGCATCCGTCGCCGGCTGGCGCCGCTGATGGAGCGCGACCGCCGGCGCATCGAGCTGCTCAACAGCCTGCTGCTGTCGATGCCGGGCACGCCGACCCTGTACTACGGCGATGAGATCGGCATGGGCGACAACATCTACCTGGGCGACCGCGACGGCGTGCGCACGCCGATGCAGTGGTCGGTGGACCGCAACGGCGGATTCTCCCGCGCCGATCCGGCCAGTCTGGTGCTGCCGCCGATCATGGATCCGCTGTACGGCTATCAGTCGGTCAACGTCGAGACCCAGGCCGGCGACCCGCACTCGCTGCTCAACTGGACGCGGCGCCTGCTGGCGGTGCGCAAGCAGTCCAAGGCGTTCGGCCGCGGCAGCCTGAAAATGCTTTCGCCGACCAACCGCCGCGTGCTGGCCTACACCCGCGAATACACCGGCGCCGACGGCAAGCACGAAATCATCCTGTGCGTGGCCAACGTCTCGCGCAGCGCCCAGGCGGTGGAGCTGGACCTCTCGGCCTACGTCGGCATGGTGCCGGTGGAGATGCTCGGCGGTAATGCGTTCCCGCCCATCGGCCAGTTGAGCTTCCTGCTCACCCTGGCGCCCTACGGCTTCTACTGGTTCGGCCTGGCGGCGGAGAACCAGATGCCGAGCTGGCACGTGGAGCCGGCCCAGAGCCTGCCGGACTTCACCACGCTGGTGCTGAAAAAGCGCATGGAAGAGTTGCTCGAAGCGCCGGTCCGCACCACGCTGGAGCAGGGCATCCTGCCGGACTGGCTGCAGAACCGCCGCTGGTTCGCCGGCAAGGACGCCGCCATCGAGCGGGTCGAACTGGCGTACGGGGTGCGCTTCGGCGACGCCCGGCACCCGGTGCTGCTCAGCGAGATCGAAGTGACCGCCGCAGGCCAGGTCAGCCGCTATCAGTTGCCGTTCGGCTTCATCGCCGAGGATCAGGTCGGCCCGGCGTTGCCGCAGCAACTGGCGTTGGCCCGGGTGCGCCGGGGGCGTCAGGTCGGACTGATCACCGACGCCTTCAGCCTGGAGGCGTTCATCCGTTCGGTGCTGCAGGGCCTGCGTTCCGGCACGGTGCTGGAATGCGACGCCGGCGAGATCCGTTTCGAGGCCACGCCGCACCTGGCGGCCCTGGGCCTGGGGGAAGAGCCCGAGGTGCGTTACCTGTCCGCCGAGCAGTCCAACAGTTCGGTGGTGATCGGCAACGCCCTGGTGCTCAAACTGATCCGCAAGGTTGCGTCGGGCGTGCACCCGGAACTGGAGATGAGCGCCTACCTGACGGCGGCGGGGTTCGCCAACATTTCACCGCTGCTGGGCTCCGTGGTCCGTCGCGGCGCCCAGGGCGAAGACAGCCTGCTGATGATCGCCCAAGGCTACTTGAGCAACCAGGGCGATGCCTGGGAATGGACGCAGAACAACCTGGAGCGGGCGCTGCGCGATGAGCTGGCCGCCGTCCGCTCCGAGCAGGAACAGCACTACAACGCGCTGGGCGAGCTGAAGGATTTCGCCGCTATGCTCGGTCAGCGCCTGGGCGAAATGCACCGGGTGCTGGCCGCCCCGAGCGACAACCCGGATTTCGCGCCGCAGGTGTTTTCCGCCAAGGATGCCCAGGCCTGCGGCAAGGACGTCGCGGCCCAGGTCGAACATGCGCTCACATTGCTCAAGACGCATCAGGGCGAGCTCGGCGAGGCGGACCGGGCGCTCGTCACGCGCCTGCTGGACAACCGCAAAGCCATCCTCGGCCACGTCCAGGCCCTGGCGAAACAGTCTGCCGGCGGCCTGCGCATCCGCGTCCACGGCGACCTGCATCTTGGCCAGGTGCTGGTGATCAAGGGCGACGCCTACCTGATCGACTTCGAGGGCGAACCGGCGCGGCCGCTGGCCGAGCGGCGGGGCAAGCACAGCCCGTACAAGGATGTCGGCGGCGTGTTGCGTTCCTTCGGTTACGCCGCCGCCATGGCCCTCAATGTGCATGCCGTCGACAGCAGCCCCGAGGCCGACGCGGCGCGCCGGCGGGTGGCCGAGCGTTACCTGGGCGAATCCAGCGAGGCATTTGTCCGGGCGTATCGCCGGGCGGCAGCTAGTCTTGATCATGCCTGGCAAGATCCTGAAGGTGCCGACGCCGCACTGGCGTTGTTCGGCCTGGAGAAAGCGGCCTACGAAGTGGCCTATGAAGCCGAAAACCGCCCCGCCTGGCTGGCCGTGCCGTTGCGCGGTCTGCACGGGCTGCTGAGGGGGCTCAAACCCTTTTCCGGTCTTGATGGAGAGCAGTCATGAGTGTCTCGAACAGGGAACAGGGTCACGTCAAACACGGCGCGTTGCCGCGCGCCAAGGACATCGAAGCCTTGGTGCGCGCGGAGCACCACGATCCGTTCGCCGTCCTCGGCCCCCACGGCGACGGCGCCGGGGGGCAGTTCATCCGGGCGTACCTGCCGGGCGCGTTGAGCGTCTCGGTGCTGGACCGGGACAGCGGCGAGGCGCGCGGCCCGCTGGAGGCCACGGCGACACCGGGGCTGTTCGTCGGCCATTTCGACCAGGCGCGGCCGTATCTGCTGCGCACCCAGTGGGCCGGCGGCGAACAGGTGGCGGAGGATCCCTACAGCTTCGGCCAGTTGCTCGGCGAGATGGATTTGTACCTGTTCGCCGAAGGCAATCACCGTGATCTGAGCGCTTGCCTCGGTGCGCAACTGAAGACGGTCGACGGCGTCGACGGCGTGCGTTTCGCGGTGTGGGCGCCGAATGCCCGGCGGGTGTCGGTGGTCGGCGACTTCAACGTCTGGGACGGGCGTCGCCACCCGATGCGCCTGCGTCATCCGTCGGGGGTGTGGGAGCTGTTCGTCCCGCGCCTGCAGGCCGGCGACCTGTACAAATACGAGATCCTCGGGCCCCACGGCATCCTGCCGCTCAAGGCCGATCCGATGGCGCTGGCCACCAGCCTGCCGCCGGACACCGCGTCGAAAGTCGCCACGCCGCTGCGCATCGATTGGCAGGACGGTGACTGGATGAGCGGCCGGGTCGAGCGGCAGCGGCACTCGGCGCCCTTGGCGATCTACGAGCTGCACGCCGGTTCCTGGCAGTGCGAGCTGGACGACCTGGGCGAAGTCGCCCGGCAATACACCTGGCCGGAACTGGCCGAGCGGCTGATTCCCTACGTCAAGGACCTGGGGTTCACCCACATCGAACTGATGCCGATCATGGAGCATCCGTTCGGCGGTTCCTGGGGCTATCAGCTGCTGTCGCAGTTCGCGCCGAGCGCCCGCTACGGCACGCCGGACGAGTTCGCCGCGTTCGTCAACGCCTGCCACCTGGCGGGGCTGGGGGTGATCCTCGACTGGGTGCCGGCGCATTTCCCCACCGACACCCATGGCCTGGCCCAGTTCGACGGCACGGCGCTGTACGAGTACGGCAACCCGCTGGAAGGGTTCCACCAGGACTGGGACACGCTGATCTACAACCTCGGCCGCACCGAAGTGCACGGCTATATGCTGGCGTCGGCGCTGCACTGGCTCAAGCATTTCCATGTGGACGGGCTGCGGGTCGACGCGGTGGCGTCGATGCTCTACCGCGACTATTCGCGCAAGGCCGGCGAATGGGTGCCCAACCGTCACGGCGGGCGGGAGAACCTGGAGGCCATCGACTTCCTGCGCCATCTCAACGATGTGGTGGCGCTGGAGGCGCCGGGTGCGCTGGTGATCGCCGAGGAGTCCACGGCCTGGCCCGGCGTCAGCCAGGACACCCAGCAGGGCGGCCTCGGGTTCGCCTACAAGTGGAACATGGGCTGGATGCACGATTCGCTGCACTACATCCAGCAGGATCCGGTGTACCGCGCCCATCATCACAACGAACTGAGCTTCGGCCTGGTGTACGCCTGGTCCGAGCGTTTCATCCTGCCGATCTCCCACGACGAGGTGGTGCACGGCAAGCATTCGCTGATCGACAAGATGCCCGGCGACCGCTGGCAGAAGTTCGCCAACCTGCGGGCGTACCTGAGCTTCATGTGGGCCCATCCCGGCAAGAAACTGTTGTTCATGGGCTGCGAGTTCGGCCAGTGGCGCGAGTGGAACCACGACCAGCAGCTGGACTGGTACCTGCTGCAGTATTCCGAGCACCAGGGCGTGCAGAAACTGGTCGCCGACCTTAACCGGCTGTACCGCGAAGAGCCGGCGCTGCACGAACAGGACGACGTGCCCCAAGGGTTCCAATGGCTGATCGGCGACGACGCGATCAACAGCGTCTACGCCTGGCTGCGCTGGAGCCGCGAGGGCACGCCGCTGCTGGTGGTGGCCAACTTCACCCCGGTGCCGCGCCAGTCCTACCGGGTCGGCGTGCCGTTCACCGGGCGCTGGAACGAGTTGCTCAACAGCGATTCCGACACCTATGCCGGCTCCAACTACGGCAACGGCGGCGGGGCGTTCGCCGAAGAGGTGCCGAGCCATGGGCAGGCGCTGTCGCTGGAACTGAACCTGCCGCCGCTGGCGGTGCTGATCCTCAAGCCGGAAGGTTGAACCGCCATCGCCAGCAGGGCTGGCTCCCACAGGTTTTTATGGTGTGCATAACTCCTGCGAGCAGCCGGGAACCCCTGTGGGAGCCAGCCCAGCTGGCGATGAGGCCAGTGAGAGCGCCACGGGGCCGAGGCAGGGCGGTTGATCCCACAGGTTGCGCCGGTGTTCACCAGCGCATCCGCACCCCCAGGCTGCCGATCAGTCCATTGAGGTCGTTGTCGTCCACGTCGCTGCTGTAGTCGGCGCTGACGTACAGGCTGACCGTCGGCGTCACGCGGGCCACCAGGCCCAGCCCCAGTTCCACCGTCGATGACTTGCGGCTGCTGCTGATCTTGTCCACCTGGTCCAGCGTCACGGTGTTGCCGGTGTACACCGTGTGCCACAGGTTGGTGCGCACATAGGGTTCGACCGGCAGGCCGTTGAGGTCGTAGCTGCCTTTCAAGCGGGCGCCGACCCGGCCGCTCCACGCCGAAATGTCGCTGGACGATGCATTGCCCGATCCCGCATACGGCGTGTCGAGGGTGATGCGCTGATTGATCAATTGCGCCTGCGGTTCGACCACCCAGTTGTCGCTCAGGCCGATGGGGAATCCGCCCTCGACCGAGAACGTCAGCGCGCTGCCTTCGGTGGCCAGGCGCGCACCTTGCTCGTTGCGGCTGAAGCCGCTGACCCGGCCGCCGCTGGCCGACAGGTCGACGTGCCAGCCCTGGGCCCCGGTCAGGCTGTAGTAGGCGCCCAGGCTTTGGCCTTGCAGGTTGAGGGTGTCGCTGGTCGGGTCGGCGAGGGCGCGGTTGGTGATCAGCCCGCCGCTGTTGCCCTGGATCTGGTTGACGCCGCTGATCAGGCCGATCCGTTGGATGCCGCCGTTGTCGCTTTTCACCGTCAGCATTGCCGGGCCCTTGAAGTCGCCGCTGCCGGGCATCGCAAAGCCCGGTGTGAGGACGTCCATCTGCGCCTGGCGCGAACTGGCGCCGTACAGGCGGTCCCAGGCGCCGGGGGCGAGGTCTTCGGTGATCAAGTGTTCGCCCTGGCGGTCGGGGCGGGGGCTCAGGCGTTGCGCCTCTGGGGTGACGACGGTCGCGGGCAAGGTCATGACCGGTACGTCCTGGCGATACCACGGCGTGGTCTCGTCCTCCGCAGGACCGGCCTGCGCCTCCATGGACGAGCACAGCAAGATGGAGCTTGAAACGGTGCAGAAGGTGATTTTGATCTCATGTGGGGTGAGTGAGGTTTTCATGGAGGTCAACCTTGCTATCGCATGCGGTATCTCGCCTTGGCGTCTCTCCTACCCCGAATGAGGGGCGACCGAATGGAGCGGGGCGAACCGTGGCCGCCCGTTTTCGCGAGTGTCCCGAGGTCCGCCCCGGGTAGTGATTCCGGGGGTAGTAAGGTAGAGATAAGAAGACCTGCGCCAGTGCGTCAAGAAATTGGACGATGAGCGGTAGCCTCAAAACAGACGGCCCAAGCAGTTGTTTAAATGGATTTATCTAAGTTCTTGTTTGTGCGACGGATCGCTCCGCGAGCACCCGGATAGAGGCGTCCGGACAGCCGACAACCGGTCACCAATCGATGCGCAGACCCAGGTTGGCGCTCATTTCGCGGCTGTCGTTGCTGTCAATATTGCGGCTGTAGTCGGTGCTGGCATACACGGCCACCGACGGGGCCAGCGACACCGTCACGCCGAGCCCCAACTGCGCGGTGGAGGCCGCCTGCCGGGTGTCGATCCGGTCGGCATGGTCGAACGTCACGCTGTCGGTGCCGGCGAACGTGCGCCAGAGGTTGGCGCGCACATAGGGTTGCACCGGATGCCCCGAGACGGTGCCGTGGCCCTTGAGCCGCACGCCGAGGCGTCCGGTCCAGGAGTCGTCGGCGTGGAACGTGACCCGCGCGACACCGTCGTCCTGGCTGTCGAGGCTGATGTTCTGGTGGATCACCTGCACCTGCGGTTCGACCGTCCAGCCACCGGTCAGCGCCACCGGATAGCCCGATTCCGCCGAGAGGGTCAGGCCGTGGCCGCGGTTGTCCAGTTTCAGGCCCCGGTCGGAGCGGCTGTCGCCCGTGAAGCGGGTGCCCATGGCGACGGTGTCGAGATACCAGCCGAGCGGGTCGATCAATGTCCAGTAAAGGCCGGCGCTGTCGCCCTCGAGCCGGACCTTTCCGGCGGGTTTGCCTTGGATGCCCTGGTTGAATCCGTCGACATCGCCCCGCAAGCGGGTGTGGCCGATGAAGAACCCGAGGCGGTGGGTACGACCCTCGGCTGAGATTGTATCGACGAGGTCATGGCCGACCTGGAAACCGGCAAGCGAGCCGTCGAGACGCGGGCCGACGGTGCCGGCCCAGGTGCGGTCGACCTGGTTGCCGTAGGCCCTGGCCCATCCGGCGCCGAGGGTGGCGGGTTGACCGCTGAGGCGTTGATCGCCTTGGCGCTCGTGATAGGTGCCCAGCGCATTGAGGGTCAGCAGGGCGGCGGCAGGGGGCAGCGCCGACCAGGTCGGCACTTCCGGGCGATAGAGTGCAATCGGCGCTGCGCCGGGGACGGCGACCGGCAAAGGCGCAGGCGTGGACACGGCGGGGGCGCCGGGGGAAACCGCTGTCGCCGTGACCGGTGCCGCGACCGGCACAGGCACCACGGGCACCGACAGCGGCGGCAGCGCCGGATCGGGATTGGGCACGCTGACGACCTGGGGCGCGACGACGGCCGAGCGCAAGTACCAATTGTTTTCCGTCCCGGCGGTGACGCCGCCCTTGAACAGGAAGTAATCGTAGGCGCCGGCGGACACCGGGCCGCGCAGGGAAAACGCCGTGTTGTCACTGGTGGCGGTGCCCAGGGCCTGCACCAGCTCGATGCCGTTTTCCCGGGTCAGTGCGCCTGCGCCCTGGACGTTGGTCACCGAGATGACCGTCGTGCCGGTCAGGCCGCCGTTGTTCACCACCAGTCGGTCGCTGGGCGAGCTGTCACCGGCGACCAGGCTTTGCAGCCGCAGTTGACCGCCGTTGCCGGCATAGTTGCCCTGAATCGTCAGGGTGTCGTCGGTGCGGGTGTTGTCGCGGGTCAGGTCGATGGCGCCGGCATTGTTGACGGTCACCGCCCGCCCGGCGATGGCGGGGGCGACTTCGCCCTGTGCGGCGCTCAGCACGCTGCTGGCGTCGATGTTCAGCGCACCGCTGCCGCTTTGCGGGTCGCCCAGCACCAGTCGGGCGGCCGCCAGATCCAGCTGCGTGCCGTTGCTGAGGTTGACCGTTTCCCAATTGACGATGCGCTGGGCGAGGGCGGTCCGGGTGTTGTCGTAGGTCAGCGTGTCTTGGCCGGGGCCGCCGTCGATGCGCGGCGTCTGGCCGAGGAGGCTGTCGTCGAGGTTGCGCAATGTCGCGCTGTCGTTGTTGTCGCCCATCAGCACCGCGGAGCGGATGATCCCGCCACCGTCCCACAGGAAGCGGTCGTTGCCGAAGCTGGTGCGGATTTCGCCGACGATCTCGCCGCCGCTGACCGTCACGCTGTCGTTGCCGCCGCTGACGCTGAGGTTGCCGCCGATGCGGCCGCCGGACACGATGATCGTGTCGGTGCCGAACCCGGTCACCAGATTGCCCAGGATCTGGCCGCCGGAGAGGTCGAAGACGTTGTCGTCCAGTTTCATGTCGACCCGGCCGATGGTGCCGCCGCTCATGCGGGCGGAGTCCCCGTCCTCGAATGCGCCGGTGATCGTGCCGCCGGTCATCGTGAACTGGTCGTACCCGTCGCCCTGGGCCAGCGAACCGATGGTGCCGCCGTTCATGATGAACGTGTCCACGCCGCTGTGCTGGTGCACCTCGCCGGTGATCCGTCCGCCGTCGATCTGCAGCACATTGGCGCCGTCGCCCATGTCGAGGTTGCCCTGAATCGTCCCGGACTGCATGAGCACCCGGTCGGCGCCGCCGCCGAAGGTGACGTTGCCGGGCACGCTGCCGTTGCCGCCTGTGGGGAACGTCAGGCTGTTGTTGCCGGAAAGGTCGGTGAGCGGGCCGCTGCCGGGGCTGTCGCAGACGTAGCGGTCGTCTCCCGCTGTCGGGGTGAAGGTGCAGAGGGCGAGGGCGTCCTGCGGGACGAAGGCGGCGAGCCACAGCGACAGGGCCAGCGTTCCGATGGCGCGTGATGCAGAAAAGCCGGGAGATTTCATGCCGTATCCCCGCACATTGGCGCCGGCGAGCAGCGCAATGCTTGCACCCTAACAAGGCTTTTTTGAGGTGCCTACTGTCAGATCTGACAGGTGTGCGGAGGTGGACAGGCTTAGCGGGGCCTCAGATGCGCACCTCCACCGCCAGCGGCAAATGGTCCGAGAGGTGCGTCCACGGCTTGTTGCCCAGGATCTGCGGGTCATGGCTGCTGGCGTTGCGCAGGTAGACGCGGTCCAGGCGCAGCAGCGGGAAGCGGGCGGGGTAGGTCTTGGCCGGCCGGCCATGGTGGCGTTCGAAAGCTTCGTGCAGGTAGTCGCGCCGTCCCAGGGCGACGTTGCCCTGAAGCTGCCAGTCGTTGAAGTCGCCGGCGATGATCACCGGCGCGTCATCGGGCAGGGACTCAAGCAGTTGGCACAGCAGCTGCAGCTGCAGTTGGCGATGGCTTTCCAGCAGGCTCAGGTGCACGCAGATCGCGTGCACCGCCGAGTGCCCCGGCACATCCAGCACGCAGTGCAGCAGGCCGCGCCGTTCGGGGCCGGTGATCGAGACGTCGAGGTTGCGGTACTCGCGGATCGGGTACTTGGACAGCAGGGCGTTGCCGTGGTGGCCATCGGGGTAGACCGCGTTGCGCCCGTAGGCGAAGTCGCTCCACATGCTGTCGGCCAGGAACTCGTACTGCGAGGTCGGCGGCCATTCGTTGTAGCGGCTGGAGTGGCGTTCGTGTTCGCCGACCACCTCTTGCAGGAACACCAGGTCCGCCGAGGTGCTGCGCACCGCCTCGCGCAGTTCCGGGAGGATGAAACGGCGGTTCAGCGCGGTGAACCCTTTGTGGGTATTGACCGTCAGCACCCGCAGCCGATGGATGGCCGGCGGGCTTGAATGCTGTGCGTTGCGGCTGTGACGCTCGGGATCGCTGGACACGTTCGCTCCTCTGAATCATGGCTGCCTGTGCATGCGACTGGTCGCAGCCCAGGCAGTTCATTTTGCCTGTGCACGCCTTCGCGCGGGAGGCGCATCAGACGAAGACGATTTCGTAGGGCAGGCGCATGCGCTCCAGGATCACCTTGGGCAGCAGCGGCTCCAGGCCGAGCGCCGGCTCGCCGTTGAGCTGGCTGGCATAGGCGTGGGTGGCGTGGCTCTTGCGCGCCACGGTCCAGGTGTCCAGCCGCAGCTTGCGCGCCCGTTGCCAGGGGATCAGCGAATGGTCGCGATCGGGCCAGTGCCAGGCCCAGACCGGCACGTCATGGTAAGTGGCGCCGGCCTTGTAGGCGGCTTTGGCGCTGGCCCGTCCCACCGCTTCATGGTCGGCGTTGCCGTCCTCGCACCAGGTGCTGAACACCACGTCGCCGGGGCGCAGGTAGCGGGTGATGAAATCGGTCAGCTGGGATTCGTGCTCGGCCAGGGCGTTGTCGGTGAAGCCGCCGCGCACCCATTTGAGGCTGTGCATCGGCAGGCCGAGACGGCGCAGGGCCTCGACGCTTTCCTGGGGACGGAACACGCTCAGGCGCTTTTCCGACCATTGGCGCGAGCCGGGGTGGCTGGCGCTGCCGTCGGTGACCGAGAGCAGTTGCAGGGGATGGCCGAGGCCGCACAGCAGTTGCAGCAGGCCGCCGCAGGTCACCACTTCATCGCCCGGATGCGGGGCGATCACCACGGCGCGGGCGCCGGGGGGCACGAGGCTTTGGGTGTTGATGACGGGGATGTGGTCGAGTTGCGACGCACTGTTCCAGATCTGCGAAGGCAGCCTCTGGTCACTCAGGGATAACGGTTTCATGGGTGCTACGTCCTTGTTATGCCTTGCCCGCGGCCGTGTGCGGCGCTTCAGCGCCGGGCGCCATCGGCCCGCTGGGGCAGTGGATTGCCGTGCGGCGCTCCGAACCCTGGATTGCCGCGATGCAGAGTATTGCTCAAGAAGCGCGGTTCGTCGCGCTGTGGATCAATCTGATCCGCTTTTTTTTGCCGCCGCTGTGTCGGGCATCGCAGTTGCGCCCGAAAAACCGGGCCTGCGCTCATTCATCCTCTTCACGTTGCAGCTCGAACAGCAGCAGCGAACGGCCGGTGACCGAATAGCGATGACCGAACGCGAACCGCTCCTGGCCGCGGACCGTCGGTTGGTGGGTATCGATCATGCAGGTCCAGAAACTGCCTTCAGGCACTTCCGGCAACGTGAAGTCGACGATGTCGTGGTGGGCGTTGACCACCAGCAGCAGCGTCGCGTCGCCCCCCTTGCGGCGGATCCCGGTTTCCTGGGCGCGGCCGTCGAGCAGCATGCCCAGGCAGCGGTTGTGCGCGTCATGCCAGTGTTCGGTGGTCATTTCGCTGGCGTCCGGGGCCAGCCAGGTCACGTCCTTGACCCCGATGTCCTCGTTGTAGTTGCCCACCAGGAAGCGTCCCCGGCGCAGGATCGGATAGGCCAGGCGCAGTTTGATCAGGCGCTTGACGAACTTGAGCAGGGCCTTGCCGTCCTCGCTCAGGTCCCAGTTGACCCAGCCGATCTCGCTGTCCTGGCAGTAGGCGTTGTTGTTGCCGTCCTGGGTGCGGGCGAACTCGTCGCCGGCCACCAGCATCGGCGTGCCCTGGGCCAGCAGCAGGGTGGCGAAGAAGTTGCGCATCTGGCGGTGGCGCAGGGCGTTGATTTCGGGGTCGTCGGTGGGCCCTTCGACGCCGTGGTTCCAGGACAGGTTGTGGTTGCTGCCGTCCTGGTTGTTCTCGTCGTTGGCCTCGTTGTGCTTGTCGTTGTAGGACACCAGGTCGTTGAGGGTGAAGCCGTCGTGGGCGGTGACGAAGTTCACCGACGCGTAGGGCCTGCGCCCGCGCTGGTTGAACATTTCGCCGGAGGCGGTCATGCGGCTGGCGAAGTCGGCGAGCTGGCCTTCATCGCCTTTCCAGAAGGCGCGCACGGTGTCGCGGAAGCGGTCGTTCCACTCGACCCAGCCCGGCGGGAAGTTGCCGACCTGATAGCCGCCGGGGCCGCAGTCCCAGGGTTCGGCGATCAGCTTCACTTCGCTGAGCAGCGGATCCTGGCGGCAGGCCACGAGGAAACTGTGGCGCTCGTCGAAGCCGTCGTGATAGCGGCCCAGGATGGTCGCCAGGTCGAAGCGGAAGCCGTCCACGTGCATCTCGCCGGCCCAGTAGCGCAGCGAATCGGTGACCATCTGCAGCACGCACGGGTGGCTCAGGTCCAGGGTGTTGCCGGTGCCGGAATCGTTGATGTAGAAGCGCTTGTCGTCGGGCATCAGCCGGTAGTACGAGGCGTTGTCGATCCCGCGCATCGACAGGGTCGGGCCCTGTTCGTTGCCCTCGGCGGTGTGGTTGTAGACCACGTCGAGGATCACCTCCAGCCGGGCTTCGTGCAGGTGCGCCACCATCTCCTTGAACTCGGCGATCTTGCCGCTGGCCAGGTAGCGCGGATCCGGGGCGAAGAAGGCGAGGCTGTTGTAGCCCCAGTAATTGGTCATGCCCTTGTGCAGCAGGTGCTGGTCGTTGACGAAGGCATGGATCGGCAACAGCTCCACCGACGACACGCCGAGCTTGCGGATGTGGTCGAGCACGTCATCGACCATCAGCCCGGCGAAGGTGCCCCGCACGTTCTCCGGCACCGAGGGGTGGCGCATGCTGAAGCCGCGCACGTGGGCCTCGTAAATGATGGTCTTGTCCCACGGCACGTTGACGCGCTGGTCGTGGCCCCAGGTGTGGGCCGGGTCGATGACCTTGCACTTGGGCACGAAGGGGGCGCTGTCGCGTTCGTCGAAGCTGAGGTCGGCGTCCGGGTGGCCGATGGTGTAGCCGAACAGCGCTTCGGACCATTTCAGCTGGCCGATCAGTTGTTTGGCGTAGGGGTCGATCAGCAGTTTGTTGGGGTTGAAGCGGTGGCCGTTGGCCGGGTCGTAAGGGCCGTGGACGCGGTAGCCGTAGATCAGCCCCGGATGGGCGTCGGGCAGGTAGCCGTGGAAGATCTCGTCGGTGTACTCCGGCAGTTCGATGCGTTCGAGCTCGACTTCGCCTGCGTCATCGAACAGGCACAGCTCGACTTTGGTGGCATTGGCGGAGAACAGCGCGAAGTTCACGCCCAGGCCGTCCCAGGTGGCGCCGAGCGGGAACGGCCGGCCTTCACGGATGCGGGTGGGCTCGGTGTGCGGTGCGGGCTCGGTCTGCTTGGGATGGGTCATACCAATGCTCCTGCGAAACGGGAAGGTGCGGTCCGGTCACCGTCTTCCCTGTGGGGGCGAGCCTGCTCGCGATGGCGTCGTGTCAGGCGACATCGGCGTTGGATGACCGTCGGCAATCGCGGGCAAGCCTGCTCCCACAGTGATCGGGGTGGAGATCGAAGTGTCAGGCCACCGGCGGCTTGCGCGGGGCCCGGGGCCTTTTCTCGGTGGCCTTTTCGCCCGGCGGGAGCACTTTGGCGGCGCCGGCCGGTTTGGCCTTGGCCGGGGCCTTGGGTTTGGCCGCGGCGGTTTTGGCGGCGGCCTTCGGCGGTTTCTTCGGCGCCAGCGCCTCGGCCTCCGCCAGCTTGCACGCCATCTCCCAGTGGCGCGTCTCCTGGCCTTCAGGTTTGCCCTCGGACTCCCAGATCTGATAGGCGAATTCGCGGATGCGTTTATCGTCGTTACTCATCGCAATGCTCCTGAACTGAACTCATGCTCTTAGAAGAGTTGGATAAACAGATTGACCGAGAGGTCCCCCAGCGCGGCGCTGACGCTCAGCTCCCTGTTTTTTGTGACTGCGGTGCCGGAAAAAAGTCCCTTCAGGTTTGCGTCCCCGGCGGCGAACGGCAGAACCACCCGCGTATCGCCCCAATGCAGCGCATCCACCTGAGGCACGGCACCGTTTTCCAGCAAGGTCGCGCAACGGACCGGCACCACGATGATGGCCCGCTGTCCCTCGTGTTCGCGGGCGAACGCGAGCACGTTGTGCGCCCGGCTGCCCAGCACCTCCAGGGCCTGGTACGAACCCCGGCGGAACAGTTCGCCGTGCTCGGCGCGCCGTTGCAGCACCTGGCCGATCAAGGCCTGCTTGATGCGCCCGTCGCGCCAGTGCGGCAGAAGCTGCGACAGCGGCGCACCGGCCCGCAACGCCTGATCCCGCACCGCGTAGTCCACCGGCCGGCGGTTGTCCGGATCGACCAGGCTGAAGTCCCAGAACTCGTTGCCCTGGTACAGGTCCGGCACCCCCGGCACGGTCATGCGCAGCAAGGTTTGCGCCAGGCCGTTCAGGGCGCCGGCGGCGGCGATGCCGTTGACCGACTTGGCCAGCGCCGCCCGCAGCAGTCCGCCCTCGGGCGCCAGCAGCAGGCGTTCGGTGAAGGTGCGCACGGCGTTTTCGTAAGGCTCGTTCGGCGCGCTCCAGCTGCTTTGCAGCTTGGCCTCGCGCAGGGCCTTGCGTTGCCACTGGACGATGCGCCCGGCGTACTCGGCCATGGACGCTTGGTCGTCGGGGTCGAGCTGCAATGGCCAACTGCCGAGCAGCGCCTGGTAGAGGATCAGTTCGTCGCCGGACGACGGCGCTTGATCTTCGTCGCGCAACGGTCGGGCGAGGGCGCGCCACAGCTCCACCTGTTCGGCGTACCACGGGCCGCGCTCGCTGACCGCCGCCAGGCGCGCACGGGTGTCTTCGCCGCGTTTGTGGTCGTGGGTGGCGGTGGTCAGCAGGTTGTCGGGAAAGCTCGCCAGGCGCTGTGCGTTCGCGGCGTGGAACTCGCCGAGCGGGGCGCTGAAGCGTTCGGTGTCGTAGCCCACGTCATTGCGCGACAGCAGCACCGCCGAACGGTACAGGGCGGTATCTTCCACGGCCTTGGCGGCGGTCGGGGACGTCAGTTGCTGAAAGCGCACGCAGGCATGGCGCAGGATCTTGCGCGAGCGTCCCCGCGGCCTGCTTCGCCATGGGGCGCCGCCGAGCCAGCGGGCCACGCAGTCGAGCACCGGCCAGTCGCCTTCGCCCAAGGCCTGGCGTGCGCCCTCCATGGCCTGGGCGAAAAACACCTCGTCCCTGGCCGAACGCCCCATCGGGCCGACGTAGGTGCGGTAGACCGGGAAGTGCACGATCAGCGCCTGCAGCGTCCGGCGGATCGCGCCCAAGGTGAGGTCGCGGGTCATCAGGTCGTCCCGCGCCACCTGCAGCAGGGCCTGGGCGACGCTTTCGAAATCGCTGGCCAGCGAGCCGTTGAGGATCTGTTGCCGCGCCAGCCGGGCCTCTTCGGCAAACGCAGCGGGCCGCTCCGTGCGGCGTTGCCACAGGTCGCCCAGCGCGGCTTCGCCGGCCGGATCGTGCTGCAGCAGCGACAGCTGATTCATGAACTCGTAACCGGTGGTGCCGTCCACCGCCCAGTCGGCGGGCAGGGCCTCGCCGGGGCCGAGGATCTTTTCGACGTAGATCGGCAGGTGACGCCCCGGCGCCAATCGGTCCAGCCGACGCCTCAGCTTGCGGCAGTAGCTGCGCGGGTCGGCCAGGCCGTCGATGTGATCGATGCGCAACCCGTCGACCAGGCCCTCGGCGATCAGGCGAAAGATCGTGCCGTGGGTGGCCTCGAACACCGCCGGGCGCTCGACCCGCAGGCCGCCCAGCTCATTGACGTCGAAGAAGCGCCGCCAGTTGATGTCGTCGGCGGCGGTGCGCCAACTCGCCAGCCGGTAGCTCTGGCGCTCCAGCAAACGGTGCAGGCGTTCGAAGCCGACGTCGGTCTTGGAGTCGTGCAGCGCCAGGTTGCGTTCGATGGCTTGGCGGATCGGCCCGTCGTTCGCCAGTGCCAGGAGTTCTTGCTTGAGCGGGATCGACAGGGAACGGGCGTCGCTCTGGTAACGGAGCGACTCGAAGCGATCCGCCAGCGCCTTGAGCCGGATCCGGCGCTCCTCGTCCAGCGATTCGTCGGGCTTGAGCAATTCGCCGTAGTCGCTGGGGCAGACCGGGAAGCGGTGTTCGTAGTGTTCGACGTGGAAGCCGCCGGCCGAGGCGTCGAACACCAGCGGCAGGGTGGCGTCCTGCAAGGCGACGCCGTAGTCGCTGCCCAGGAACGGCAGCAGCAGTTGGCCTTCCATCAACGGGTCGGGGGAATGCCACTGGATGTCGAAGAACTCGCCGTAGGGACTCAGCCGGCCCCATTCCAGCAGGTCGAGCCACCAGGGGTTGTCGGCGCCGCCCACGGCCATGTGGTTGGAGACCACGTCGAGGATCAGGCCCATGCCGTGTTCGCGCAGGGCCGCCACCAGGCTGCGCAGGGCCGTTTCGCCGCCGAGCTCCGGGTTGAGCCGGGTCGGATCGACCACGTCGTAGCCGTGCAGGGAACCGGCCCGGGCGGTGAGCAGCGGCGAGGCGTACACATGGCTGATGCCCAGCCGCGCAAAGTACGGCACCAGCGGTATGGCCTGCCCGAGGGTGAATCCTTTGTGGAACTGCAGCCGCAACGTGGCGCGCAGCGGCCGGGCCGGCGGCGCGCTCATCGGTCACGCTCGGCGGCCTGGAGGCGGGCGCAGGCGAGCAGCTCCAGGCGCCGTGCCGCGTCGGCGCCGTCGAGCAACGCTTCGCTGGTGCCCGGCAAACGCCGCGACCAGTTCGGGTGGGTGTCGATCGTGCCGGGCAGGTTGGCCTGCTCGTCCAGGCCGAGGGCGTCCTCCAGCGGCAGCAGCACCAGCGGCGCCCGGGTGTGGCCGAGGAAGCGGACGCTGGCGTCCACCACCTGGTCGGCTTCGTGGGACTCTTCGCGAAAGTTCTGCGGATCCTGGCTCAGGGCGCCGCGCAGGCCTTCGCGCTCGCGCTCGCGGTGGCGGCGCCAGTCGATTTCGCCGTTGGCGTCGATCAGCCCCAGGCGCGCGTTCCAGTCGATGTCGCGGCCGTGCCACCAGCCGTTGAGCGTCGGCAGGTCGTGGGTGCTGGTGGTGGCCAGCGCGTTGTCCGGCCAGTCGAGGATCGGCTTGAACCGGGTGTTGTCCTGCTCGAACAGCAGCACGCGCATGCCGAGCATGGCCCTGGCGCTGAGCTTCTCCCGCAGGCCGTCCGGCACGGTGCCGAGGTCCTCGCCCAGCACGATGGCCTGGTGGCGGTGGGATTCGAGGGCCAGCAGGCGCAGCAGGTCGTCCACGGGGTAGTACAGATAGGCGCCGTCCGCCGGCGCCGAGCCGTTCGGGATCACCCAAAGACGTTGCAGGCCCATGACATGGTCGATGCGCAGGCCTCCGGCGTGGGCGAAATTGGCGCGGAGCATTTCGATGAACGCACGAAAGCCGTTGCGCACCAGGCCTTCGGGGGAAAACGCGGAGATGCCCCAGCCCTGGCCGCTGCGATTGAGGATGTCCGGCGGCGCACCGACCGTCAGCGAGGCCAGCAACTCGTCCTGAAAGCTCCAGGCCTGGCTGCCCGCGCCGTCGGCGCCCACCGCCAGGTCGGCGATCAGCCCGACGCCCATGCCGGCGCTGCGGGCGGCGGTTTGCGCACGCTCCAGGCAGCGGTGGATCAGCCATTGGCAGAAGGCGAAGTAGCCGATGCGGTCGGCATGCGCCTCGGCGAACGCACCCAGCGCCGCGCCCTGCGGGTCATGCCACTGCGGCGGCCACTGACGCCAGTCGAGGCTTTCGCCGCGCTCGGCGCGCATGGCCTGAATGGCCTCGAACCGGCAGTGGTTCTCCAGCGCCTCGCCGCCGGCGTGGCGGAAGCTGGCGAAGTCCGGGTGCAGCGGGTGCTGGCCGGCGATGAATCCGTCGTACAGGGCCTGCAGCAAGGCTTGCTTGGCGTCGGCGGCGGCGGGCCAGTCGATCAGCTTCAGGTCCTCCAGTTGCCTGAAGCGGTCGGCCAGGCCGCAGGCATCGATGGCGTCGCGCAGGGCCCGTTCGCCCAGGATCGTCCCCGGCGCGGCATACAGGGCATTGAGGAACAGACGGCTGGAAGGCGAATAGGGGCTGTACCGCCCGGTGTCGGCGCTGAACATCGCGTGCAGCGGACTGATCGCCAGCGCGTCGGCGCCGCGTTCACCGGCGACCCGGGCCAGATCCTCCAGGGCCTGGGTGTCGCCGAAACCGCCGTCGCCGGGCCGGCGCAGGCCGTACAGCTGCACGCTCAGGCCCCAGGCGCGGGGAACCGGCTGGTCCACCGCGTCGGCGACGCCGTAGCAGCGCGGCGGCGCCACGGCCAGGGTGAACCGCTGACCGGCGATGTGCACCTGCTGGTAACCCACCGGCACCAGGCCCGGCAGCCGTGCCTGGGCGTCGAGCCTCAAGGACAGGCGTGCGCCGTCCTCAAGATGGATTTCGCAGGGCGTATCGGCTTCGAAGTAACGGGCCAGGTCCAGGGGGGCGTCGACATCGACGGTCAGCAGCGGCGGCAAACGGTGATCCTGCTGACGCTGCTGCAGTTCCAGCAGGCTGGCGTCGATTTCCTGGGCGGTGCCGGCCGGGTGCCCGAGGCCGGTGAGCACCGCGCGCAGCACCGCCGGAGCGACCTTCTGCGGACGGCCGTTGGCGTCGATCCAGTCCACCGCGAGGCCTGCCCGGCTGGCGAGGATTTCCAGTTGCGCGTCACTCATGGGCGCTCTCCGTCAAAAGGGGGCAAAGGGATTGCGGCCGTGAGGCTGACGAGCGCGCAGCAGGGGGGCAGCAGGCCTGCTTGCGGCCACTCGTCGGCCGCCGGAAACAGCCGTTGGGCGTCGGGCCATGGAGGGTTGACCTGCGGCGAATCGCCGAGGTTCAGGTCGATTCGCAGTTCGCTGCCGTCGTCCAGCCGCCAGCGTGCGCTGACGGCGCCGGGGCCGAGCACCTGGGCCCCCAGCGCCTGGGTGCCGGGCAGGTGCGGGATGATGTGCCGGTGGCGCAGTTGCAGCAGTTGCCGGTACAGGGCCAGCGTGGCCTGTTGGCGCGAGGCGTCGGCGCTCGCCGGGCGCGGCTGCGAGGCGTGGAAGGTGCGTTCGGCGTTGGGGTCGGGAATCCGTTCGCGCTGGTGCGGGTCGGCGAAGGCGCTGAAGGCCGCGAACTCGTTGCGCCGGCCTTCGCGCACCTGCTTGGCCAGTTCGCCGTGATGGCTGGTGAAGAACAGGAACGGCTGCTCGGCGGCGTACTCGTCGCCCATGAACGTCAACGGAATCATCGGCGAGAGCAGGAGCAGCGCCGTGGCCGCCCGCAAGGCCCGGGGATCGGCCAACCGGTGCAGGCGTTCGCCGAAGGCGCGGTTGCCGATCTGGTCGTGGTTCTGCAGGAACAGCACGAACGCGGTCGAGGGCAGGTGCTCGCTGGGTTCGCCGCGCGGCGTGCCGTGGCGGGTGATGTCGCCCTGGAACACGAAGCCCTGGCTCAGGCAGCGGGCCAGCTGTTCGGTCGGGTGTTCGGCATAGTCGGCGTAGTAGGCCTCGGTCTCGCCGGTCAGCAGCACGTGCAGGGCGTTGTGGCCGTCGTCGTTCCATTGGGCGTCGTAGGCGTCCTCCAGCAGGCTGGCCTGGTTGCGTTCGTTTTCCAGGGTCAGCCAGACATGCCGGGCCGGGTCGATCTGCCGGCGCACGCGCCGGGCCAGCTCCTGCAGGAAATCCGGATCCTCGATGGCGTGCACCGCGTCCAGGCGCAGGCCGTCGAAACGGTATTCGAGCAGCCACATCAGCGCGTTTTCGATGAAGAAGTCCCGCACTTCACGACGGCGGAAGTCGATGGCCGGGCCCCAGGGCGTGTGCCGGTCCTTGCGGAAAAAATCCTTGGCGTAGCGGTGCAGGTAGTTGCCGTCGGGGCCGAAGTGGTTGTAGACCACGTCGAGGATCACCGCCAGGCCATGGCCGTGGGCGCTGTCGATCAGGTGCTTGAGCTGTTCCGGGGTGCCGTAGGACGCCTGCGGCGCATAGGGCAGCACGCCGTCGTAACCCCAGTTGCGCTCGCCGGGAAACTGCGCGACCGGCATCAGTTCGATGGCGGTGAAGCCCAGCCCCGCCAGGCGTTGCAGGTGCTGTTCGACCTCGGCGAAACCGCCCAGGGCGCCGACATGCAGTTCGTGGATCACCGCCTCGTTCCAGGGGCGGCCATGCCAGGTCGTGTGGCGCCAGGCATAGGCCAGGGGATCGACCACCACGCTGGGCCGGTCGAGGTCGCCGTCCTGCGCCCTGGAGGCCGGATCCGGCACCTCCAGTTCGCCGTCGATGCTGAAGCGGTAGCGGGTGCCGGCCGGACAGCGGGTCTTGATCACGAACCAGCCGTCGGCCTGGGGCAGCATCGGCAGGGACCGACCGCCGTCCAGTTCGACGCTGACGTAGAACGCATCCGGCGCCCACAGGGCGAACTGCGTGTGCCCGGCCTCCAGCAGGGTCGCGCCGTGGGGCCATGATTCAAGGGACCGTGACGGCATCGCTGACAACCTCCCTGGTCACTTGTGGTTCGCTTTGCCCAGTGCCTTGGCCACCAATTGTTCATAGAGTTCGGCGTAGGGCTCGACGGCCTTGCACCAGTTGAACGGTGCGGCCATCGCCCGGCAGCGCATGGCGTTGAGCAGGCCGGGGTAGGCGAACACCTTGAAGGCGCGGCTCAAGGCCTCGCGGTAGCTCTCGGCCGTGGACTCGTTGAACAGGAAACCGGTGACGCCGTTCTCGATGGTGTCGGCCAGGCCGCCGGTATTGCGCGCCACCGGCAGCGAGCCGAAGCGCTGGGCGTACATCTGGCTCAGGCCGCACGGCTCGTAGCGCGAGGGCATCAGCAGGAAATCGCTGCCGGCGAACATCCGCCGGGCGTCGGTCTCGTTGAAGCCGATGCGCACGCCGATCCGCCCCGGAAAACGCAGGGCCAGTTCGCGCATGGCCTGTTCCTCTTCCGGCTCGCCACGGCCGATGATCGCGATCTGGCCGCCGTTGCGCACGATGTACTCCGACACCGCCTCGGTCAGGTCCAGGCCTTTCTGGTAGACCAGCCGCGAGACCACGGCGAACAGCGGGCCATCGGAATCGTCCAGGCCGAACAGTTCGCGCACGTGGTCGGCGTTGGTCGCCTTGCCGTCCCAGTCGCCGATGGCGAACGGCGCGAACAGGTGCGGGTCGGTCGCCGCGTCCCAGCTCTCGTCGATGCCGTTGGGGATGCCGCTGAGCAGGCCTTGCTGGGTCTTGGCGGCGAGAAAGCCGTCCAGGCCGCAGCCGAAGTCCGGCGTGGTGATCTCCTGCGCGTAGGTGGCGCTGACCGTGGTGATGTGGCTCGAATAGGCCATGCCGGCCTTGAGGAACGACATCTTGCCGTAGAACTCCATGCCTTCCTGCTGCAGGGCGTGGGCGGGAATGCCCAGTTCCGGGCAGGAGCCCAGGCTGGTCACGCCCTGGTAGGCCAGGTTGTGGATGGTGAACAGGGTCGGGGTGCGCTGCCCGCGCCAGTGCATGTAGGCGGGGGCCAGGCCGGCGGGCCAGTCATGGGCGTGCACCAGGTCCGGGCACCAGTGGATCTGCGCCAGGTTGGCGGCGATGTCGGCGGCTGCCAGCCCCAGGCGGGCGAAGCGGATGTGGTTGTCCGGCCAGTCGCGGCCGTTGTTGGCGCCGTAGGGCGAACCCTCGCGGGCATAGAGTTCGGGGCAGATCAGCACATAGATGACCAGGCCGTCGGGCATGTCCATGCGCCCGATCTTGCACGGCGGCAGCGCGGCATGGCCGCCCAGTTCGCCGATGACGTGGATCGGGTTTTCGCTGTTCATCACTTGCGGGTAGCCGGGGATCAGCACCCGGACATCGTGCAGGTGCGCCATGGCCCGGGGCAGGGCGGCGGAGACGTCGCCCAGGCCGCCGGTCTTGACCAGGTCGGCGATCTCCGAGGTGACGAACAGCACCTTCTTGCGGTTGGGGTTCTGGCCGGTCGCCGGCGTCAGCGGACGGGGTGCCGGGGCGTTGATCGACCGGCTGCCGGAAACGGTCATGGCGTTCGCATCGCCGAGGGACGAATGGGCACGCTCTCCCTGAATATCCAATGCCGCTCTGATCATATGAATCTCCCGTGTCTTTGAACTGATTCTTGTCTTGAACAAGCGATGTCCATGGCCGGATCCTGTGGCCGGGCGCAAACGCGCCACGCATCGGAGAGCACACGCTACCCAACACGCGCAAGCAGAATGGGTGAAGAGGCCATTGCAAGAGTCGAACCAGCCGCCTTGGCCCTGTCTTTCTGATGACTCGCCGCGATCAGCAAAAGTTTCTATTGTTTTTCCACTTTGTGACCGGCCGGTCGTGTGCCGCGAAAATCAGTCTAGGCCAGATCCTAGAGCGGGCCATGACAAACGGATGAATTGTTTGACAATCCGTTTCCGGGCCTTGGAAACCGTGGGTTGCGGGGCGAGGCGCACCGACGAAGTGCAGGTTTTGCGGCGGGCTTGGCCCCATGTTGGTGACCGGTCAGTCACGATTTCGGGCGCGGGGAAGGGGCAGGTGCACTGTTGCGGTGCGGACAGTGCTGTTGGCGGGGAGACAGTCAGGCAACATTGCGGGCAGGCTCGCGGCTACAGCATTCAACTGTAGAGGCGAGCCCGCCCGCGAGGGCGGAGTCAGTTGAGCAAACGCAGCGGTTCTCCGGCGGCCCAGGCCTGAATGTCTTCGATCATCTGCAAAAAGAACAGGCTGTAGTTCTGCCGGCTGACATAACCGACATGAGGCGTGGCCAGCACGTTGTCCAGCGTGCGGAACGGGTGCAGCGCCGGCAGCGGCTCCTGGTCGAACACATCCAGCGCGGCCCCGGCGATCTGCCGCATCTGCAATGCCCTGATCAGCGCCGCTTCGTCGACGATCGGCCCCCGCGCTGTGTTCACCAGCAGTGCGGTCGGTTTCATCCAGCCCAGCGCCTGGGCATCCACCAGGCCACGGCTGCGCTCGCCGAGCACCAGGTGCACCGACAGCACGTCGGCCTGTTCGAACAGTGCCTGTTTGCCGACATGGGTGACGCCGGCCTGCGCCGCGCGTTCGGCCGTGAGGTTCTCGCTCCAGGCGATCACGCGCATGCCGAACACCTGACCGAACTGCGCCACCCGCTGACCGATGGCGCCCAAGCCCAGGATGCCCAGGGTCTTGCCGTGCAGGTCGCCGCCCAAACCCTGCTGCCATTGGCCTGCGCGCAGGGCGTTGGCTTCGTTGACCAGGTTGCGGGTGGCGGCCATGACCAGCGCCCAGGTCAGCTCCGGCGCCGCGTGCCTGTAGCTGTCGGTGCCGCAGACCTTGATCCCCAGCCGGGCGGCGGCCGGCATGTCCAGCGCGGCGTTGCGCATGCCGCCGGTGACCAGCAGCTTGAGGTTCGGCAGGCGCCCGAGCAGGTCTTCGTCGAAGCGGGTGCGTTCGCGCATCACGCAGATCACTTCGAAGCGGGCCAGGCGTGCGGCCAGGGTGGCGTTGTCCGCCGGGTAGTCGTGGATGAACGTCACTTCGCCGAGACGGTCCAGCACCGACCAGTCGACCACGTCGCGGGCCACGTCCTGCCAATCATCGAGCACTGCAATCTGTACCGCCATCAGCCTTACCTCTTCAACGAACGGGAGGGGTGTTGTCCAGCCAGCCCAGCAGCGCCTTGTGGAACTGCGCGGGTTCTTCCATCTGCGGCGCGTGGCCGAGGCCCGGGAACTCCACCAGCGTGGACTGCGGGATCAGCCGGGCGACCTGTTTGCCGAGCTCGTCGTAACGGCCGATCCTGGCCTTCACCGGCGGCGGGGCGATGTCCTTGCCGATGGCGGTGGTGTCCGACGTGCCGATCAGCAGCAGGGTCGGCATCTTCAGGTCCTTGAACTCGTAGTAGACGGGCTGGGTGAAGATCATGTCGTAGATCAGCGCCGAGTTCCAGGCGACCTGAGCCTTGCCAGGGCCGTTGCTCAGGCCGGCGAGCATGTCCACCCAACGGTCGAATTCGGGTTTCCAGCGACCGCCGTAGTAGGTGGTGCGCTCGTAGTCGCGGATGCCTTGGGCGGTGACGTTCAGTTCACGCTGATACCACTGGTCCACGGTGCGGTAGGGGACGCCGAGGGCTTTCCAGTCCTCCAGGCCGATCGGGTTGACCAGCGCCAGGCGCTCGACCTGATCGGGGTACTGCAGGGCGTAGCGGGTGGCGAGCATGCCGCCGGTGGAGTGGCCGAGCAGCGTGGCTTTCTGCACGCCCAGCGCCTTGAGCAGTTGCTGGGTGTTGGCCGCCAGTTGCTGGAACGTGTACTGGTAGTGAGCGGGTTTGCTGGAGGTGCAGAAGCCGATCTGGTCCGGTGCGATCACCCGGTAGCCGGCGTCGCTCAAGGCCTTGAGCGAGCTGTCCCAGGTGGCGCCGCAAAAGTTCTTGCCGTGCATCAGCACCACGGTGCGCCCGTTGGCCTTGCCGTGGGCGGCGACATCCATGTAGCCCATTTGCAGGGATTGCCCCTGGGACTCGAAGGCGAAGTGCTTGAGCGCGTAAGGGTATTCGAAGCCTTGCAGCTCGGGGCCGTATTGCGGGCCTTCGGCCAGGGCGGTCAGCGGCAGGGAAGCGGTCAGGAGCAGGCCGGGCAGCCAGCGGCGCAGCGGGACGGGCATGGGGTGGACTCCGGTTGAAATCGGCCGATGCTGTAACGGCCGGATTAGGGCGACGTTAAACACAGGCACTGTCCGCTTGCGGACGTTCAACCGGTCCAACCCAGTGTGAGCAGTGCCAGCACCCCGTAGCGGGCACCTTTGGCGACAGTGACGATGGCCAGGAAGCGGGCGAGCGGCTCGCGCATGACGCCGGCGACCAGCGTCAGCGGATCGCCGATCACCGGCACCCAACTGAGCAGCAGCGACCAGTGCCCGTAACGCCGGTAGTGGGCACGGGCGCGCTCCATGTGCCGCGGGCTGACCGGGAACCAGCGCCGCCCCTGGAACCGTTCAAGCCTGCGTCCCAGCCACCAGTTCACCAGCGAACCGAGGACATTGCCCACCGTCGCCGCCGCCAGCAGGCCCCAGAGCCAGTAACGGTCGCTGGCCAGCAGGCCGACCAAGGCCGCTTCAGATTGCAGGGGCAGCAGGGTCGCCGCGCCGAACGCGGCCATGAACAGCCCGACGTACGCGGTGGCCATCAGTGGGCCGGGTAGTCCGCCACCACCACGTCAGTGCCGTCCTTTTTCAGGCCGATGACCTGATAGGCGTCGCTCATGCCGTCCATCTCCATGCCCGGCGAGCCCATCGGCATGCCCGGCGCGGCCACGCCGAGCAGGTCGTCGCGCTGGCTCAGGGCCCGCACCTGATCGGCCGGCACGTGGCCTTCGACGAACTTGCCGTTGAGGATCGCCGTGTGGCAGGAGGCCAGGCGCGGCGGCACGCCGTGCTGTTGCTTGAAGGCGCTCATGTCGGACTCGACATGGTCCTCGACCTTGAAGCCGTTGGCCTCCAAATGGCTGACCCATTTCTTGCAGCAGCCGCAGTTGGCGTCGCGGTGGACTTCGATCGGAATGAGGTCGGCGGCCTGGGCCAGGGAAGAGAAGAGCAGGACGCCCAGGGCGGTCAGACGCAGGTGGTTTCGCATGGCAGGTTCTCGACTCGGGTGACGGCCAGAAAAGGAACGCATTCTGACCGGTTTTTCCCGCTCGGCATCAACGGAGTGTTTCCAATTAATACAAAAAGGGCTGGCAGCTCTGTGGCGAGGGAGCTTGCTCCCGCTGGGGGCGCAGCGCCCCAAAAGAGGGTCTGCTCCGCAGCCCAGCGGGAGCAAGCTCCCTCGCCACAACAGCCACAACAGCCACAACAGCCACAACAGCC